>NZ_JAFCUM010000011.1:0-151331 GCF_049896525.1 Flavobacterium sp. DSR3-2 | reverse complement strand
AAAAATCAGTCAATTGATGTAGGTTTAATACTGGGGATTGCTTTGCAACTATTCCCAAGTGATGAATTTGAGCTGCTAAATGAAATAAGAATATTGTTTCCTGCAGATTCTAGAAATGAAGATGAAAATATTATAAAAGAATAAAAATCCATAGTCATCATAGCTATATTTTACTTATGATCATTACAAATCAAGATCTTATCTTTATAGCGATAGATGATTGTTGAAAAAAAAAGACCAGTAATGGTCTTTTTTTAATGAAGTGAGATGACAAATGGAAAACAAGGAAAGAAATGAAAGAGGGAGACTTACAGATGAACAAGCTTTAAAAATGTTCAAAGAAGAAAATTTAGACCTGACACTTGACCAAGCAAGGATAATCTTGGAATTTATGCGCAAACTAGCAAGTATAACAGTATCTAATTTTTTAAATCAACAAAATGAAACAAATAGCAGACCTTTATGTGAGAGTGAGTACGGACGAGCAAGCCGACAAAGGATATTCACAAAGAAATCAAGAAGAAGTACTAAAAAAATACTGCCAGATAAATAACATTGCAGTACGGGATGTTATTTATGAAGATCATTCTGCCAAAACATTTTTAAGACCAAAGTGGAAATTGTTATTGGTTAACTTAAAAAGATTTAAAAATAAAACGGATTTACTTTTATTTACCAAATGGGATCGATTCAGTAGAAATGCAGGAGACGCTTATCAAATGATTAGCACCTTAAGAAAACTTGGAGTTGAGCCACAAGCCATAGAACAGCCTTTAGACTTATCTGTTCCAGAAAACAAAATGATGCTCGCATTTTATTTGGCTGTTCCGGAGGTAGAAAATGATAGAAGGGCGTTAAATGTTTTTCATGGTATGCGTAGAGCAAAGAAAGAAGGAAGATATGTCAGTCAAGCTCCAATAGGATATGCAAACAGATCAAAAGAAGACGGCAGTAAATATATTGCAATTAAAGAGCCTGAGGCGTCTATCATGCGTTGGGCATTTAATGAAATTGCAAAAGGTATTTTCAGTACTGAGGATATTCATCGACTGGCAAGGAAAAAAGGTATAAAAACAGGAAAGCACAGCTTTTGGCTTGCAGTTAGAAATCCTTTGTACTGCGGAAAAATAAAAGTTCCTCAGTATAAGGATGAAGAGAGCTATTTTGCCAATGGACAGCATGAAGCAATTATCAGCGAGGAATTGTTTTATAAAGTTCAAGATGTAGTAGACGGAAGAAAGAAAGTAATTCGTGCAAAAGTTGAAACTATCCTAGAACTACCTTTAAGAGGGTTTTTAATATGTCCAGTTTGTGGAAAAGTGTTGTCTGGAAGTAAATCAAAAGGGCGTAATAAATATTACGCCTATTACCATTGTTATAAAGGTTGCACCTATCGCTCAAATGCTGATGATGTAAATCAAATGTTTATAAAGGAACTTTTAAAATATGCTCCAAAACGACAATATAAAAAAGTTTATAGTATCATAATTCTAGAAGCTTATAAAGAACAAACAAAGGAAAGACAAAATGAAAAGATTCAGCTATTAAAGCAAATAAAGGATTATGAAGGTAGATTAAGTAAGGCTCGAGATTTACTAATGACAAATCAAATTGACTCAGCAGACTACAGAGATATAAAATCTGATTATGGAGAGACATTAGCAAGGCTTCAAGCAAGATATTCAGGAATAGATACTGATCAAGATGATATTGAAAAATTACTTTATCAGGGAATTGAAAATTTGCTTAGGATTCATTCTATCTATGATAATTCTGAACTTGTGGTATGTAGAGATTTGATTGGTTCAATATATCCTGAGAATTTGATATATGATGGAATTGGATTTCGAACCACAAGAATCAATGAAGCAGTACAGCTAATGTACTTGATTAATGGGCAGTTAGAGTCAAATAAAAAAGAGACAAATCAGAATATTTCTAACTTGTCTCTTATGGTGGGCGATGAGGGGTTCGAACCCCCGACCCCCTCGGTGTAAACGAGGTGCTCTGAACCAGCTGAGCTAATCGCCCTTAACAAAAAGGTCATTTTCATTTCCTTACTGCGAGTGCAAATATACAGCTAGAAATGGTATCTGCAAGCAAATCCGTAAAAAAATCAATAAAATATAAGCATTATTTGCTTTCGTGCTCTACAATAGCGCTTTATGTAAGGCATGAATTATTGGTATTTTTTTGTATTGATTCGTTATAGTCATACATTTGCGCTTTAAACAATAAATAATGGCCAGGTTCAAAGAAAATGATTTACCAAAATCAAAAATTACTGCAAGTTCACTCCAGAAAGCAACTGTAATATTTCAATATGCAGGAAATCATCGTTGGAAATTTTATGTAGGTTTAATTTTTTTATTATTTACCGGAGCGACTGCTCTTGCTTTTCCTAAATTGATGGGAATGCTCATCGATTGTGTAAAAAATAAAGACAACTCCCAAGCTAACATGATTGCTGGAGGTTTGATAGTAATCTTATTTCTTCAATCAATATTTTCGTTTTTTAGATTGTATTTATTTGTCAATTTCACTGAAAACACGTTGGCTAATCTTAGAGTAGCACTTTACAGTAATTTAGTGAAACTGCCGATGTCTTTCTTCTCGCAAAAGCGTGTTGGGGAATTAAATAGCCGAATCAGTTCTGATATAACTCAGATACAAGATACATTGACGTCAACAATTGCTGAATTCCTGAGACAATTTATTTTAATTGTTGGTGGCGTTCTTTTGCTAGCAAATGAAAGTATTAAATTGACATTGTTGATGTTATCTGTAGTTCCGCTGGTCGCTGTAGCTGCAGTTATTTTTGGACGTTTCATCAGAAAATATTCAAAAAATGTTCAGGATAAAGTTGCAGAAAGTCAGGTAATTGTTGAAGAAACCATGCAAGGCATTAGTATTGTTAAGGCTTTCGCCAATGAATGGTACGAAATTGCCCGTTACAATGGAAAAATAAAAGAAGTAGTTACAATAGCCATTAAAGGTGGGAAATACCGAGGTTACTTTGCTTCATTCATTATTTTCTGTCTTTTCGGAGCCATTGTGGCCGTTGTTTGGTACGGCGTTCGATTGAGCATTAGCGGAGAAATGAGCGTGGGACAATTGATATCATTTGTGTTGTATTCCACTTTTGTTGGTGCTTCTTTCGGAGGTATTGCTGAACTTTATGCTCAAATTCAAAAAGCAATTGGCGCAACAGAACGAGTTTTTGAATTATTGGACGAAACTCCTGAAAAAATAAATTCAGTTCAAGATGTTGCTAAAACTCAAAAAATTAAAGGAAACGTTACATTCAAAAATGTCGCGTTCAGTTATCATTCCAGAAAAGAAATCAAAGTATTAAAA
This sequence comes from Flavobacterium sp. DSR3-2, assembly GCF_049896525.1. Lineage (NCBI taxonomy): Bacteria > Pseudomonadati > Bacteroidota > Flavobacteriia > Flavobacteriales > Flavobacteriaceae > Flavobacterium > Flavobacterium sp. DSR3-2. The sequence continues at coordinate 147,974 of NZ_JAFCUM010000011.1, read as the reverse complement.
GACGTCAGTTTTACTGCTAATTTTGGTCAAAAAATTGCTATTGTTGGACCTAGTGGAACTGGAAAATCGACAATTGCTTCGCTTTTATTGCGTTTTTATAATATTGATGAAGGAGAAATATTGGTTGACGGAAAAAATATTTATGATTTTGATTTAGAAAACCTTCGTGGAAACATGAGTATTGTGCCGCAGGATGTGATTTTATTTGGTGGAACCATCAGAGAAAATATCGCTTATGGAAAACCAAATGCCACCGAGGAAGAAATTCTTACCGCTTCAAGACAAGCTAACGCCTATAATTTCATTGAAAGTTTTCCTGAAAAATTTGAAACTATCGTGGGGGAAAGAGGAATTAAACTTTCAGGCGGACAACGACAACGTATTGCAATTGCGAGAGCATTATTGAAAAACCCAAGTATTTTGATTCTGGACGAAGCCACATCCTCATTAGACAGCGAAAGCGAAAAGCTAGTTCAAGAAGCGCTTGAAATTTTGATGGAGGGAAGAACCAGTATTATTATCGCGCACCGTCTTTCGACAATTCGCAGTGCGGATCAGATATTAGTTTTGGACAAAGGAAAAATTACAGAACAAGGAACACATCAAGAATTAATCGCTTTAGAAAATGGTATCTATAAAAATTTAAGTAATTTACAGTTTAGCCATTCTTAAATTTAAAGTTCTTTCATTTTTTTGGACACTGAAAATACGGATTCACAAAAGCGAAAACACGGATAAAAACTGATTTTTCCTTGTTGTTCCTACAACTAAAATCAGTTTTTACCCGTGTTTTTACAAAGTAAATCCGTGTAATCCGTGTTCTATTTTACATTGACTACTTCCCTTTTCTTCGGTTGCGTTCTGCTTTTATCATCTCTAATTCACGACTCGTTTGTCCCGCTACTGAAGTATTTTCTTCCGCACGACGGATCAAGTACGGCATCACATCTTTAACTGGACCAAAAGGTAAATATTTTGCTACATTATACCCATTAGCAGCTAGATTATAGCTGATATTGTCGCTCATTCCGTACAACTGACCAAACCAAATTCTGTCATCGTTTGTTTTAATTCCTTTTTGCTGCAATAATTCCATTAAAGTATACGTACTTAACTCATTGTGGGTTCCTGCAAAAATTGACATCATATCTAAGTGTTCGATCATATAGCGAACTGCTGCATCATAATTTTCATCTGTATCTTCTTTTGAAGCGCATATTGGTGATGAATATCCCTTCTCGTTAGCGCGAACAATTTCTTTTTCCATGTAAGCACCGCGAACCAATTTCATTCCAATGAAGAATTCTTCCTTTTTTGCCTGTTCATGCAATTTTTTCAGATAATCCAAACGATCCCAACGATACATTTGTAACGTATTGAAAACAATAGCTTTTTCTTTGTTGTATTTGCGCATCATTTCGGTCACTAGTTCATCTGCGGCGTCTTGCATCCAACTTTCTTCACCATCAATCAAAAGAGCAACATTTTTAGAATGAGCATCTTTGCAAACCAAATCAAAACGTTCTACTACTCTATTCCATTCCGCTTGCTCTTCTGGCGTTAACGCTTGTTTATCTCCTAATTTCTCATACAATTCAAAACGACCAAATCCAGTAGGTTTAAAAACGGCAAAAGGAATCGCTTGACGTTCTTTGGCAAATTCGATTGTTTTTAAGGTCATTTCAAGCGCAGCATCAAACTGACCTTCCTCTTCTTTTCCTTCTACAGAATAATCCAGAACAGACGAAACGCCCTTGGTGTACATTTTATCAACCACAGAAAGGCAATCTACTTCATTCACACCTCCGCAAAAATGATCAAAAACAGTAGCGCGAATCAAACCCTCAACAGGAAGATTTGCTTTAAGGGCAAAATTAGTAACCGCAGTACCAATGCGAACCAGTGGCTGATTGGCAATCATTTTAAAAAGAAAATAAGCTCTATCCAATTCGGTATCACTTTTTAATGAAAAGGCAACTTGTGTATTATTGAATATTTTTTCCATTATTTGTTAGATTTTTGTACAAATATAGACAGAGTTTTGAATATTGTTTAGCAAAAATTGCCTTATTTTGCGGTTCCAATTAATCCATAAAGATGCAGTCAATTCAAGCCAACAGTTATCCGATACATTTCAACGAAAAAGGATACGAAGCATTAAACCTTCATTTAAAAGAAAATAAATACTCCAACCTATTTATTATTGTAGACAGCAATACCAATGAGTTTTGCTTGCCTAATTTTCTTCCATATCTGGAAACTGATCTTATTATTGAAATTATAGAATTTGATTCCGGTGAAGAAAATAAAAATATTGAGACTTGTGTCCAAATCTGGAATGTATTAACGGAACTTGGTGCCGACAGAAAAAGTCTTTTAATTAATCTCGGCGGCGGCGTTGTTACTGATTTAGGTGGATTTGTTGCTTCAACATTCAAACGTGGAGTTGATTTTATTCACGTTCCTACTACGCTATTAGCGATGGTTGATGCTTCTGTAGGGGGTAAAAACGGCGTGGATTTAGGGAACTTGAAAAACCAAATCGGTGTTATCAATGTACCAAAAATGGTGCTTATCGACACTCAATATCTCGAAACAGTGACACAAAATGAAATGCGTTCCGGTCTTGCCGAAATGCTGAAACACGGTTTAATATATGATAAGGAATACTGGGAACAATTTTTAGATTTAAAAGCCATAGATTTTGCTGATTTTGACACATTAATTTACCGTTCGGTTGAAATAAAAAATGAAATTGTCCTTCAAGATCCTACCGAAAAAAATATCCGAAAAGCATTGAATTTTGGTCACACATTGGGTCACGCCATTGAAAGTTATTTTCTGGAAAATGAAAATAAAACTACTTTGCTGCACGGAGAAGCCATTGCCGTTGGGATGATATTAGAAAGTTTCATTTCATTACATAAAAAACTAATCAATAAAGAAGAATATTCTGATATAAAATCCTGCATCAAGTCTATATATGACGACATCATTTTTGAAGAAAAGGATATCGAACCTATCATGCAACTACTGATTCACGACAAGAAAAATGAGTACGGCAACATTCAATTTGTATTAATCGAAGGTATCGGGAAAATAAAAATCAATCAATCAGTTGAAAATGAATTAATTCTTAGGGCGTTTCTGGATTATAAATCTTAATTAATTTTTATAAAAAGGATTGCATTGCGTATATAATATTTTTTACATTTGCACCGATGAAAAAAAGTCAAAACAAGCCAAATTATAGTTCCAGTAAAACTCGAAACAATATGTCTTTTTTAAGAATATTGAAGCGGTTTTATTCTATTAAAGGAAACTTTAGTTTTGATGTTTTCCAATACTTAAAAGCAGATCACGAGAAGCTTCAAATCGTTTATGCAAATATCCGGGTTTGAATTATAGGTTACTTTATTTTACAATATTCTAATCTATAATCACGACAGCAAATGAATACAAAATATTCTGATTTAATCAATCAAACCTACTATTTTCCCCAAGAAGAATTTACATTAAACAAAGATAATCTTCAGTTTCACAATATCGATTTGATGAAATTGGTAGAGCAATATGGTACGCCTTTAAAATTTACTTATTTACCTCAAATTTCCAACAACATCAACAAAGCCAAAAGCTGGTTTCGTAAGTCGATGGAAAAAAACAAATATGAGGCAAAATATTACTATTGTTATTGCACAAAAAGTTCTCATTTTGAATATATTATGAACGAAGCGTTCAAAAATAATATTCATATTGAAACGTCATCTGCATTTGATATTAATATTGTTGAAAACCTTTTAGCTAACGGTAAAATTAATAAAAGTACGTACGTGATTTGCAATGGTTTTAAAAGAGACCAATACATTGAAAATATTGCCAGACTTATTAACAATGGTCATAAAAACACCATTCCAATTATTGATAATTTTGAAGAACTTGACTTGCTTCAAGGACAAATAAAAAACAAATTCAAAATTGGAATTCGTATTGCTGCAGAAGAAGAGCCTAAATTTGAATTTTATACCTCAAGATTAGGAATTGGATACAAAAATATTGTTCCGTTTTACAAAAAAGAAATCAAGGAAAATAAGAAATTGGAACTTAAAATGTTGCACTTTTTTATTAACACAGGAATTAATGACAACGCCTATTACTGGAATGAATTAGTAAAATGTATTAAGGTTTACGTAGCGTTAAAGAAAGAGTGTCCTTCGCTTGACGGATTAAATATTGGCGGTGGTTTTCCTATAAAAAACTCATTGGCATTTGAATACGATTATCAATACATGATTGACGAAATCATCAATCAGATCAAAATAGCTTGTGACGAAGCCGAAGTCGATGTTCCGAATATTTTTACTGAATTTGGGTCTTTTACTGTTGGAGAAAGTGGTGGAGCGATTTATCAGATTTTGTATCAAAAACAACAAAATGACAGAGAGAAATGGAATATGATTGATTCTTCTTTTATCACTACTTTACCGGATACATGGGCAATCAACAAACGTTTTATCATGCTGGCCATAAATCGCTGGAATGACATGTACGAGCGGGTTTTGTTGGGAGGAATGACGTGTGACAGCGATGATTATTACAACTCAGAGCAAAACATGAATGCTATTTATTTGCCAAAATACAATAAAGAAAAACCATTATATATCGGATTTTTTAACACGGGAGCTTATCAGGAAACTATTGGCGGATATGGTGGTTTGCACCATTGCTTAATTCCGCAACCTAAACATATATTGATAGACAGAGACGAAAACGGTATATTAGCCACTGAGGTTTTTTCAGAACAACAAACCTCTGAGGAAGTTTTAAAAATATTAGGTTACGACAAAAAATAAATTAACAATTATTCAATTATTCAATATAAAAATTCGTTAAATTTGAAATTATAATTTTAACGTATTGATTTTTAAGTATTTAAATTTTAAAAAATGAGCAAGGGACCAATCAGTCAGTTTATAGAAAAGCATTATTTGCATTTCAATTCTGCATCTTTAGTTGACGCAGCTAAGGCATACGAAGAACAATTAGCCAATGGTGCAAAAATGATGGTAAGCATGGCTGGCGCTATGAGTACTGCCGAGATTGGAAAAATATTTTCTGAGATTATTCGTCAGGATAAAGTACATATTATTTCGTGTACTGGAGCTAATCTTGAAGAAGACATCATGAATTTAGTTGCTCATTCTCATTATGAAAGAGTTCCAAATTATCGTGATTTGACTCCACAAGATGAATGGGATTTACTTGAAAGAGGTCTAAACCGTGTAACGGATACTTGTATTCCGGAACATGAAGCTTTCCGTCGTCTACAAAAACATATTTACAAAATCTGGAAAGATGCCGATGATAAAGGCGAAAGATATTTCCCACATGAGTTTATGTATAAAATGTTACTTTCAGGTGTTCTTGAAGAATATTATGAAATTGACCTAAAAGACAGTTGGATGTATGCAGCTGCTGAGAAAAATTTACCTATAATTGTACCGGGATGGGAAGACAGTACTATGGGAAATATATTTGCATCGTATGTAATTAAAGGAGATTTAAAAGCTTCTACAATGAAATCCGGTATCGAATATATGGTTTTCTTATCTGATTGGTATCCGAAAAATAGTACAAATGGTGTAGGTTTCTTCCAAATTGGCGGCGGTATTGCTGGAGATTTTCCAATATGCGTGGTGCCAATGTTATACCAAGATATGGAAATGCATGACATTCCGTTTTGGAGTTATTTCTGTCAGATTTCAGATTCAACAACCAGTTATGGATCGTATTCTGGAGCGGTGCCAAATGAAAAAATTACCTGGGGTAAATTAGACATTAAAACACCTAAGTTTATTATTGAGTCCGATGCTACCATTGTAGCACCTTTAATTTTCGCTTATTTATTAGACTTATAGAATATTTTATGAAAAGAGTAATTGTAGATTACGCCAAACTTACCAACGAAATTTTAAACCTATTGGTAGATAGATTTCCAGATGGATATGATGATTCAAACATTATTAGTTTTAGAAATGCTAAAAATGAATTGATTGAAGCAGTCGAAGTACGAACTGACGATACTATTTATTTAGTAAAAGTGAGCACTAAACTTGCTGATAGAATTGAAAACTTTGAGGAAGATGATGAAATTATAATCGACGAAGTAGTTGAACCAATCAAAGGTTTGGATTTAGACGATGATATTGATGACGACGATGAAGATGACGCTATCGACAAACCGGATTCAGATTCAGGAGATGACGAGGATGACGAAGATGCTGATGAAAAAGATTTCTCAGATGAAGACGACGATGAAGATGAGGATTAATTAATCCCATTTTAAATATATTTCAAAAAAGGAACTCATTCACGAGTTCCTTTTTTTTATAATTTCAGACTTCTAAATACACGCCAAAATGACTCATGAAATTTTACTCGCCAAACTCAAAGAAAACTTTGGTTTTGAAAAATTCAGACCTAATCAGGAACAAATAATAAATTGTATTCTTTCTGGACAAGATACAGTAGCAATAATGCCTACAGGTGGAGGGAAATCAATTTGCTTTCAATTACCCGCATTGGTTTTTCCGGGAATTACAATCGTAATTTCTCCGCTTATTGCTTTGATGAAAGATCAAGTCGATGGTTTGAAAGCTAATGGAATTGCAGCCTGTTTTATCAACAGCAGCCAAACCGAAGATGAACGACAATTTTATATTGAAAGTTTAAAATCCAACACAATTAAATTGGTTTACATTGCTCCGGAAAGTTTGTCTTTTCTAGATAATATTTTCAATAGTTTAACAATAAGTCTTATTGCCATTGATGAAGCGCATTGCATTTCATCTTGGGGTCATGATTTCCGACCAGCGTACACTAATCTAGGATATCTAAAAAACCGCTTCCCCTCTACTCCAATATTAGCTTTAACTGCAACTGCTGATAAAGCTACACGTAAGGACATTAGCGAACAATTAAATCTAAAAAATCCGAAACTATTTGTGGCTTCTTTTGATCGAAAAAATCTAAGTTTAGAAGTTCGACCCGCTTTGGACAGAGTCAAACAAATTATAGATTTTATCCAAGAAAAACCAAATGAATCCGGAATCGTATACTGCTTAAGTAGAAAAACAACCGAAGAACTTGCCGAAAAATTACAAAAAACAGGCATTAGCGCCAAAGCATATCATGCCGGTTTAGACAATAAAATTCGCTCAACAACACAAGACGAGTTTATTAATGATGATTGCAAAGTGGTTTGCGCAACCATTGCTTTTGGAATGGGAATTGATAAATCAAACGTACGCTGGGTGATTCACTACAATTTACCAAAAAACATCGAAGGTTATTATCAGGAAATTGGTCGTGCCGGTCGCGATGGTTTGCCATCAGAAACGGTATTATTCGAAAGTTATGGCGATGTAATTCAATTACAAAAATTTGCTTCACAAGGTTTAAACGCTGAATTACAATTAGCTAAACTGGAACGTATGAAACAATATGCCGATGCATTAAGTTGTCGCAGAAAAATATTGCTTTCTTATTTTGGAGAACTTGTTACAGAGAACTGTGGGAATTGTGATATTTGTAAAAATCCACCGCTGTTTTTCGATGGAACGGTAATTGCACAAAAAGCATTATCTGCAATTATTCGATTACAGGAAACTGAACCACTGCCTGTAATAATTGACTTTTTGCGAGGTTCCAAAAATGCTTACATCTATGAAAAAGAATATCAAAACTTAAAAACGTATGGCGTTGGCGCTGATCTTTCGTGGTATGACTGGAATCAATATTTGATACAATTGATAAATCTAGGGTATTGTGAAATTGCTTTTCACAAACAAAACAAAATCAGATTAACAACTCTTGCAAAAAAGGTATTGTTTGAAGATGAAAAAGTACAATTAACCGCAGTTCAGAAAATCAATAGTGAGAAACAAGAAACCAAAGAAACGAAAAGTAAATCAGCAGCAAGTTCGCTTTTTGAAACCTTAAGAAAATTACGTTACGAAATTTCTAAAGAGGAATCAGTTCCTGCCTATGTAATTTTTAGTGATGCGGCTTTGCGCCAAATGGAAACCGAAAGACCCATGAGCGACCATGAATTGCTAGCAATTGATGGCGTTGGAAAAGCAAAACTGGAAAAATATGGTGATGCTTTTATCAAAACTATAATTGATTTTCAAAAATTTAAAGTTGTCAAAAAAAAGAAAGAAGCCACAACTTACAAAGAAACACTGGAACTTTATAAAAACGGATTGTCTGTCGAGGAAATTGCTCAGAAGAGAAAATTAGGCCTTAGTACAATTATGTCACATATAGCGAAACTGTATTTTGATGGAGTAGATATTGACTTAGATTGTTTTATTTCAAAAGAAGAAGTTTCTCAAATTGCAGAAGCGCAAATTAAATTAGAATCACCAAATACTTTAAAACCTTATTTTGATTATTTTGAAGAAAAAATAGATTACGGTAAAATTCGGTTAGCATTGGCGATATTAGAAAAAGAAAATGCTGTAGTTTAAAAAACTTTATATGATACAATCCTTTCCTCCTTTTGTAAATTCCAAAACCGAGATTTTGATTTTAGGAACAATGCCTGGCATCGCATCACTCGAAAAACAGGAATATTATGCGCACAAAAGAAATCACTTCTGGAAAATAATGTACACGCTCTTGGATAATTTACCAATAGCTGCAGTTTTCGAAGAAAAAATACAATTGCTTCAAACAAATAACATTGGACTTTGGGATGTATTAGAAAATTGTGAAAGAAAAGGAAGTTTGGACATTCACATTAAAAATCATAAAGAAAATGATTTTAAAACATTTTTCAAAAAATTTCCCGGAATTACAACCATTGTTTTTAACGGAAAAGAAAGTCATAAATTCTTTCTAAAAAAATTTGGACAAATAAAAGGCATCACGTATTATGTGATGCCTTCCACTAGTCCCGCAAATACAATGACTTTTGAAAACAAACTAAAAATCTGGTCGGCCGGTTTTCAATAAATTATAAATACCTTTCTTCGAAAACTTTTTGATGGTGTTTCTGATGTCCCATCATAATAAAACCAATCGCACGAACTGATACAGCTGCATTCGAAGCGATTCCAATCCTCCTAAATTGTTCATCTGATAAACTTTTAAAAAGAAACAAATTCGAATGTCGCACGGCAGAAAATTCAGTTAGCAAATCCTGAATACTTCTATTGGCAGCTTCAGTATTCGCCACATAATAATTTTCATCAAAACCTGGTAAAGGTGTTACATCGTTTCTGGAAATTCGTAAAGCACGATACGCAAAAATGCGCTCGGTATCGATTACATGTTGAATAATCTCTTTGATATTCCACTTCCCTTCCGCATATCGGTAATCAAACTTATCCATTGGAATATTTTGAACAAAACGGATAAAATCATGCAATGAAATTTCTAATTCTTCCATCAAATTTACTTCTCCTAAAGCATTTATATAAGGAGCATAAAAAGATGCATATTCGTTTACTGGTAATTGTGTTGACTTCATTTTTTATCTTTTAAGCGGAGTTTCTACTGGCATTTGTATTTCCGAAAAGGGAACGGGTAACAATTTTTTCGTACACTTTTATTAAAGCATCATCTGGTTTATCCTCTTTATTTAATTCATTAATACGAAGTAATGCATATTGTTGTATAGTCAACAATGGCAATACTATACGTTCTCTTATTTGTATCGATGCTTTACCATCAGGATAGTTTTCCATAAGCTCTTTATGACCTGCGATTTTCAAAAGCAATCGTTTTGTTTCTAAAAACTCGTCGTAAATAATTTGCCAAAAAGCACCAAATTGAGGGTCTTTTTTCATGTAAGCTGTTAATGGAAAAAATGATTTTGCTAATGACATCATACTGTTTTCTAACAAGGTTTTAAAGAACATAGAATTATCATATAAATTCTGAACTTTATCCCATTGATTTGTTTCTTCAAAATGCTTCAAGGCAGTACCTACTCCAAAAAATCCAGGGACATTTTGCTTCAATTGACTCCAGGAACCCACAAAAGGAATCGCACGTAAATCAGCAAAATCTAAATTTTCTGATTTGCTTCTTTTGGATGGTCGGCTTCCAATATTCGTTTTAGCATAATATTTCAACGTGCTCATTTGTTCCAAATAAGGAATAAATTTAGGATGATTTTTAAAACTTAAATACTTTTCATAACCAAAACCTGCCAATTGATCTAATATATTTTTTTCGTCCAAAGTCAATTCGTTTTCCCCTTTATTAAAAACTTGATTTGTCACACCGGCACTTAACAAATTCTCTAAGTTATATCGACATGAATCTAAGGTTCCAAAATTCGAGCTAATAGTCTGTCCTTGCACTGTAACCTGAATTTCATTGTTTTCAATATTTGGACCCAAAGAAGCATAGAATTTATGTGTTTTTCCGCCTCCACGTGCGGGCGGGCCTCCACGACCATCAAAGAAAATTGCTTTTACGCCATATTTTCTGGAGATTGCAGTGAGTTCTTCTTTCGCCTTATAAATACTCCAATTCGCCATTAAATACCCTCCATCTTTTGTTCCGTCAGAGAAACCAAGCATTATCGTTTGCTTATTGTTTCTATTCGCCAAATGCGCTGAATAAGTGGGATTTGTATACAATTTCTCCATGATTTCATGCGCATTCTGCAAATCATCAATTGATTCGAAAAGCGGAATAATATCAACGGGAGGATTTTCCCAATTACTTAAACGGAATAATGCAAAAGTCTCCATTACATTAAGCGCGCTTTCATTGTTACTAATTATGTATCGGTTTGCACCAAATTCACCATTTTTTTCCTGAATTGTTTTTATCGCGTGAATCGATTCGATTGTCAAACGAGTTATTTCATTTGCAAATACAGCAGCATCAAGATTTCCGTTAGTATTTGATAATACTTTAAATTTATCTTCCTCTGATAATTCAAAATAGTTTTCAGGAAAAACAGAGGCATCCGTTTTTAAATAAAAACCCACTATATCTCTGAACACAGTATCATGAATCTTACTGTTCTGACGTATGTCCAAGGAAGCAAAATGAAATCCAAATAAATTTACTTTTATCAATAGTGCGTCCAATTCATCTAAATATAAAGATTGATGCTGGTCGATAACTATTTGTTTAATTTTATTTAATTGTGCTTTGAACTCATCTAAAGTAATAAAAATTTCTCCTTTGGAATAAAATACAGACCTATAAAGTTTTTGTTCCAGTTCAGTCACTAAAGTATTTACTCCTGAGAAGGTTAGCTTTCTTTTTAAATTCCTGATTTCGATGTAATAACATTTCAAAATAGAAGTTCGCAAGCGTTCCGCTACTTTCAGCGTTATTTCGGTAGTCACAAATGGATTTCCATCACGGTCACCTCCAGGCCAAAATCCAAGTTTAATCAATGGATTCTTTATGGAATTACCGTTGAAAATATTCTTTTGTAAATACTGCACCATCTCGCCGGAAGTTTGGTAAAATACATTTTCGAGATACCAAATCAAACTTACTGCTTCATCAAAAGGGTTGGGTTTTTCGTTTTGAATAAAAGGAGTTTTACCTAATTGAGCCAGCAATTGCTTAATATTAAGTAAGTCATTTTTTCGAATCGCTTCTGTCAAATCATTAATGATTCCAAGAACTGCACCGGGGTAAAATTGTGTAGGATGAGCGGTCAAAACAGTCCTTACATTGAAATCCTCCAAAAAATCAATCAACTCCTCTTCTTTATCTTTCGCATCTGATTTTTCCTTGATATCTCTTAAGGAACCTCGTCCTTCCATATTATTAACAACTGGAAAAGCGGCATCTTCAATGGCATCAAACAATACAATCTGACGTTCGATGTATTGAATAAAACGAAACATGATATCAATTTTCTCTGTTTCTGAAGGATCATGTAAATACCTTTTAGCAAAAAAATCAACAATTTCTTTCGGAGTTTCTTGCTTTTTAAATCCCGTCTCACAAATGTCTGTAAACAAAGGAAGTAAAGCTCCGGTGTTGTCTATCGAATGAAACGGCAATGTGATAAAAACGCTATTGTAAATATGGTATTTAGAGAGAACGTCTTGATTGAAACGTTCAATTTTAGGTAATGTGTACATAATTTAGTTGTAGTTGGTTTAGTTAATTTGTCACAAAAAAACCCCAAGAGTAAACTTGAGGTATCTATATATCGCATTCAAGATAATTACATATTTTTGAAAATAGTGTGCATCAAGCGCTTCTTGTCATTTATGCTTTCCTCAAGTGAGATCATCGTTTCGGTTCTGTAAACGCCTTCAATATCATCAATCATAAAGATAACATCTTTTGCATGTTTAGTATCTTTAGCTCTAATTTTACAAAAAATATTAAATTTCCCAGTAGTAACTGAAGCTACCGTTACAAATGGAATTTCGTTGATACGTTCTAAAACAAATTTTGTTTGAGAAGTGTTATTAAGAAAAACACCGACATAAGCGATAAATGAGTATCCCAATTTATCATAATCAAGAACTAATGAAGATCCCATAATAATTCCGGCATCTTCCATTTTTTTTACTCTGACATGCACAGTTCCTGCTGAAATCAATAATTTTTTTGCAATATCCGTAAATGGAACTCTTGTATTGTCTATCAACATATCTAAAATCTGGTGATCTACTTCATCTAAACGAAATTTACTCATAATTCTTAAATTAACATTATTAATTACTATAACAAAGTATAAAATTATACATAAAAACAACAAAAAGACGTAAATATTATATTTTTATCATTCCGTTAACAAATTTTATGTCATTATCTAAATAAAAATCAGCTTTTTGGTTTAATTTAGGAATCGACTCAAAATTATCTTTGTATAACGCACCTTCAGCGTCATATTCAAAATGACCAAAATAATTTTCTAAATCGCCTATTTGTGAAACATTTGCATTAAAACAAATCTGATTTTCAATCAACTCTTCTTTGTATTGTGCTGCAAAATTGGTGATTATTTCGATACCATCATAATTTATTTTGATGTTTTTATACATAAAATCATAAAAAACGACTTTATTTTGAGGAATATTCAAATATTTGTTAATTCCGTTGCTAACTATAACGTTTTCGCTAAGTGTAGTGAAACTCGAAATTAACGCCATAAAAACATATTTACGGGTTTTCTCTCTTTCATAATCGTTCGGAAAATGACCTGCTTCGAACAATAACGTCGGAACTCCCAAATATTGAAATTTATCTCCAATGCAGTTGATATTAAAAGAATCATCAAAACGTCCAATTTGATTAGGTAAATATTCTTGAAGGACCTCGTTTATACTCGCAATCAAATTGATGGCTTTCAATCGGGAGTCGTTTATCTCCCGTTCTTCGTTGTAAGAAGGAGCTAAAAATGACAATGTAGCCGGTTTCCCGGTATCGCTTACGCCAAAAATCGTACGCTGATCATGAAGATTAAAGCAATAATCTGGTTTAAATGATTCAAAAACTGCTCTTAATAGCTTACTTTCTGGCTGTGTGAGCTCATTCGAATCGCGATTTAAATCTACTTTGTTGGCATTTTCTCTAGTATATAACTTGGCACCATCAGGATTCAACATTGGAATGGTGTAAAAAGTAAATGACTTTAATAATATTTGTGCCAATCTAGAACCACTCTCCAACACATTCAAAAAGTCAAATAAAGCTTTCGTTGTAGTACTTTCATTTCCGTGCATTTGCGACCACAGTAAAATTTTAATTTTACCATCTCCTATTTGGTACGAATAAATAAATTTTCCTAGAACTGATTTCCCAATAATTTTAAGTTGATTGTTGCTGTTTAATTTTTGAAGTAGTGGCTCAATCGATTCTAAAGTAATATAACGACCGTGGATAGTTTCTTCACTATGTTGACTGAATAATTGCTCTAAATTCATGCTGTTTTATTTGATTTACAAAAGTAAACATCTTTATATTTACATTTGTAAACTAGTTAAATGCAAAATATTTCAAAGATGTAAACACTTATCCGCAGTAAGTCGTATTGACTTAGCATCCTATAATTAACAAATGTTATCAATTTATAATATATTATTTAAATATCTATTTATCAGTGTTTTAAATATTCTCACCTTTTTAAATACTTTAATAAAATACATCAATTAAAATAAATTTACAGTTGTAATTTAGGTATTTCAAGCTATTATAATTACATTTGTAAATAGTTTATTTTTAATACTAATTCACAATGGTAAACATAGAAGATTTTATAAAAAGATTAGAAATTATACTGGATTACTACAGCTTGAATGCTTCTTCTTTTGCGGACAGAATTGGAGTGCAGCGCTCCAGTTTGTCTCACCTGCTGTCAGGAAGAAACAAACCCAGTTTGGACTTTATCCTTAAAATATTAGATGTTTTTCCTGATGTAGATTTGTATTGGATTTTGAATGGAAAAGGAACTTTTCCAAAAAATTTAAAGCAGTTAGATGCAAAAGAAAAAAGTGTTGAGTACATTGGAAAACAAAATATTCCTACTCCACCGAATACTGAAATAATTCCTGAGAATTTATTTTCGGAAATAAAAAGCCCAAATCCGATTCCAGCATTCGAAACAAAAAAAACAGAAAATCAAAATAGCGCAAAAGAATCATATTCTGGTGCCATCGATAAAATCGTAATTTTTTACAAAAATGGAACTTTTAAAAGTTATGTTCCCGATTAAAAAAAATAACTCCAATTCAGATTTCTAAATTGGGGTTATTTACTATTTTAAATTTAAAGACGATTCTATTTCCTAAGAACAAAAACTAAAGTTAAACCTGCTTCGGCTCTTACATTCATTGGAGCAAAATCAGCTGAAGCCGTTGGATAACTGTAAGCGTATCCAACTTTATTTCTTTTTTTTTTAATAATGTAACATTTATTCAAATGAATATCCGTTTTCCCGGATTTTGCCTTTTACACCTTCGTAATGTTTCTTCAAAATAACCATATCACTTTCGATATCACCTAGGGGTAAAACTGGATTTCCTAAATTCACTTCTTTTCTTCCAAAATCAAATGTGATCGGAATTATAGGAACATTTGCTTTCAAAGCGATATAATAAAATCCTGTTTTAAGTTTGGTAACTTTTTTACGAGTTCCTTCAGGAGCAACAGCCAAACGAAAAATTTCTTTTTTTTGAAAAATAGCCGCAATAGAATCGACTTTGTTCAAACCTCCTGAACGATCCAGTGGTTCTCCGCCCATATATCTAAAATAAAATCCGAAAGGAAAACGAAACAATTCCTTTTTGCCAACCCAGTTCATTTCTAATTCGGTTATTCCTCTGATAAAAATTCCCAGATAAAAATCGTGCGCACTCGTATGCGGCATAACCATAATCACACATTTTTTAATATTTGCATCAATACCACCAACTATTTTCCAACCCATGAGCCTGAAAAATATCCATTTGTAAAATTGTTTCTTCATTCTTTCTTATTTCGGACAAAATAAATTATTTAAATCTTATTTTTGGGTAAAACCAGCTCTAATGATTAAAAAAATATTCAGTTATCTCATTCCAATTAAAATTTATGAAACGAAATCTGTCTTAAGTAAATCGATTGAAGTGACTTGGACTAATGGAGAACTAGTTTTGGATTCTGAAAATGCCAATTATTCTTACGGCAGTTTACAACGTATTTTGCGGTTAGGATTAAAAAACATTGGTTATGAAAAAATAGTTCCAATGAATCATATTTTAGTTTTGGGAGTTGCCGGCGGAAGCGTTATCAAAACATTGGTTGATGAAATAAAATACAAAGGAAAAATTACCGGAGTTGAAATTGACCCCGAAATAATTAAAATAGCCAACACCTATTTTAAATTAGATGAAGTGAAAAATCTTGAAATTGTAATTGATGATGCTTTCGAATTTGTTTTGAAAACTAAAACCAAATACGATTTAATTATTATTGATATTTTCCAAGATACCAAAATGCCCAATTTTTTATTTGAAACTTTTTTCACCAAAAGAGTTTGTTCGCTATTAAAAAATTATGGTTTTATCCTTTTCAATACAATGTTGCTGAATGAAAGTCAAAATCTAAGGAATAAAAAATACGTCTCCGACTTTTTTATAAGTCAATTTCAAATAAAAACCATACCTAGAGTTGAAATTCATAATGAATTGATTGTAATCGAAAAATTAAATTAAATAATGAACCATGAAATGTTCTTTCTGAAAATTTGCAATCCAATAGTCTTGAAGAAACACAATAATTTTGTACTCTTACATAGCGTTATTTAATATTCTGATACAATGAAAAAAATTGTAAAAAAACTGCTTCTAGGGAAAACGTCACAGGGTTTTCAACCAAAATTTAATCCGGTTCAAAAACGAATACAAAATATTCAATCCATTTGGAATAATGAACATCAGGAAGACAATGGAATTGAAAAAATAGTGCGTTTGATCCTTGCTTGCTCCCAATTGCTTTTTCCCGGAATTTACATTAAATATTGGGCCAGTAAAAAAGGAGTCGAATATCAGGTTTTAGCTTTGGATTTCTATGTTTTACTCAAAGTGGTTTTTCCGATAGTGATTTTAGTAAATCATTGGCAAAGCCATATATGGCTCATTTGGATTCTTGTTTATGTATTTTTGGAAACTGTTTTTTACATTCCTACATTAATTTTTGCTTCTGATTTATTTTCAAAACCACGTTCGTACAAGAGATCAATGTTGTTGCTTTTCTTTAATTATTTAGAGATTGCATTTGCTTATGCCGTTTTTTATTCAATTGAAAGCTACATGAACAAACCGTTTTTTCATTGGTTTGATGCAGTTTACTTTAGTATCGTAACATCCTCATCTATTGGTTATGGTGATTTTTATCCTATCACCACAATTGGGAAATTTCTAGTAACTACACAAGCCTTATTGTTTCTGTTTTTTATTGTACTTTTCTTGAATTTCTTTTCCACCAAAGTAAAAACGAAAGGCTATTTCGATCACGATAATCTAGAATAATTACAGCATTTTCATGGCTTTTTCTAAATCTTCCGGAGTGTCAATTCCGATTCCAATATGAGTTGTTTCCACCATTTTTATTCGTTTTCCAAATTCTAGGTAACGCAATTGTTCCAGTTTTTCGGATGCTTCCAAAGATTGCATAGGCAAACTGTAAAAATCTAATAAGGCTTGTTTTCTAAAAGCATAAATCCCGATATGTTGCATGTATCGTACGCCCACATTTTTCTCTCTTGGATACGGAATTACCGAACGCGAAAAGTACAAAGCGAATCCATTTTGATCCACAACCACTTTTACATTATTGGGATTGTTGATGTCGTCTTCATTTGTAATTTCACGCATCAAGGAAGCCAAATCTACTTTTTTGTCCAAATCATTTCTAAAAACTGCAATGACTTTTGCCAAAGGTTCCGAATCAATAAACGGTTCATCTCCTTGCACATTAATTACAATATCAACGTCCATATTTTCGACTGCTTCTGCAATTCGATCACTTCCTGATTCGTGTTCTTTAATACTTTTGATGGCTTTTCCGTTGTGAGAAATTATTTCGTTATAAATTAAATCCGAATCCGTTACCACAAAAACATCGTCAAATAATTGCGTGTTTACGGCGGCTTCATAAGTTCTTAAAATAACCGTTTTACCTCCCAAATCCTGCATCAGTTTGGCGGGAAATCGTGTCGAAGCGTAACGGGCGGGAATAACTGATATTATTTTCATTTTTATACGGAATTGCTAAAGCGCTAAGGTAATATGATTTTTTTATTTTACTAATAAATGCGTTCGGTCTTCATCCATTTATTCTGTTACGAATTCATTTTTTATTTTTATTCTTAAAAAAAATCCGAAAAAACCATTTATGATCATAAAACTGCAACTATTTTAAATATCGCTAAAAATCATAAAATAAAAAATAATTAACAAAGTACAAGCTTTCAGAAATAGTTCTATTTATAAATAATCAATGCTACCTCGCCTAAAAACGATACGAATTGATGAATTTAAAATAACCTTCAAGTAAATCAAACACTGCGATCTATTTATCAATTCATATTCGTTGCTATCTGCACCAATCGAAAAATAGAGAATCGAAAAATGTAGCTGTCTTAATAGTCTAGCCAAAATTTAATCGTAAAAAAAATATTCTCTTTTAATTAAATAAACCACTTCGGACTGTAGATCCATAAATTTGGTTAGTAGTCGTAAAGTCTGCACGGTTGTTAGTATTTAATTATAAAGTTGTCATTATAATTCTCATGCGGGTTTCTGTGATGTTCCAAATATTGATATACCATTACATCTGTAAAATTACTCGTACTCCAACATCCAAAACATACAGACTAAAAATGACTACCCCAATATCTTTTTTTTAGATGTAGGAATTCAATTTGTAGTTTTCATTAAGAACGCCCTTTCAATAATTTAACCAAAGTGCTTACATCTTGGGAAAGTCGATATTCAATAAGCATTTGGACATGATCTTTTGACACTACTTCTTTTAATAGCTGAACGCCTTCCCCTTCACATATTTGTATCAAAATAGTTCCATCGCATTTTAATATCCCCTTGCAAAACTCTATACTTATACTTTATGGACCAAACGATATGAACGGTTAAACTTGATACTTTATGTTTATTTGTTCTTTGAAAATCCATATTTCAGATGTACATTTTTAGAAGTTAATAGCGAAAAGCACGAAAGTGCATAGTTTTAATTTTTTTAGGACCAATAAATCTAAAGTAGTTACTGTTTCAAACACAATTGACGATCTTGATATTGCCCGAGTTTGTAAAGATCTAAATGTGGTTTCCTTACTGCAAAAACCCATTACAAAGGAATTCCTCGATCGAATTATACCCTAAAAAAATTTATTTTTGAAACGTCGTGAAACCACGAAATGAAATAAAAAACTGCTGAAATATGTTCTTTTTCAAAAGATTAAATTATTAAAAATCAAATTTTATTATAGTTAAATTAAACTTTTTTACTATTTTTTTTACCTAAAAAAACAAAAGTCAGATACAATTCGAATTTAAATTATTTTTTATCAGAATGCTTGTTCTTGATTCACTTTTTACCTCTGACTTTCTAGTTCCCCATTGTTATTTTTTGTTTTAATGATAACAATGAACCATTACATTTATCTGATAACCGGTAGTCCATTTACGCTGGAATCGAGTGATCAATGAGGTTATTTTTCCAAATAAGGTGTAAAATATAATTCCTTATTAATAACTTAAGAACGGCAATAAATCAAGTTGTAGCTTAATTTTAGACTCAATTATTCCCGTAAAATTAAGAAAAGTGTATCTTTGTGAATTACTGTTTTACGCAAATTCATTGCCACTTCTTTTTTCTGATATTAAACCTTGATTATAAATATAGTAACGAAATGTAAGCAGAAAAATAATTATATTGAATTTACTAAATTATCGTTGCGAGTATTACGGCACATGAAATTTTTATAAACTTGATTGATTAGAGTTGGTAATTTAAGCGCGATATGCACTTATATAAAAAAATATTCTATGCATTTAAAGAGGTTAGAGATCAAGAAAAATATTCAAAAAACGGATGATAAAAATTTGTCATTCCGAGTTTTTGACCTCGGGACGGCAAGTCTACAAGATTATTTGAAACCACATAAAAAAGATCATTTTTGTATTATACTAGTAGAGTCTGGAACTAGTAAAGTACACATTGAAGACAAAATATATTTATTAAATTCAGGAAAAATAGCCGTTATATTTCCGGATCAAATTCACTTTTTGTCTAATCTGAGTACTGATTTGACAGGTAAAATTATATTATTTGAAGAAGTATTGTTTTGTTCGGATATATTAAAAAATGAGCTCAGTGCTTATAATGTTAACCTATCGGCACATCTAAATTGTACGGCACTATCTAGCCTTGAATTTGAACAAGTGCTTCCAATTATAAAAAACATACAGGATATTTACAACGCCCCCAGCCTTGTCAAAAAAGAACAGGCGCGTTTTTATATCAAAATTTTCCTTTTAGGACTTATAGAATCCATTCATGGTCAGCATCCTGTTCTACATCATGATGCGCAAGGACCAAACCAACAAACATATATTGACTTTAAAAAACTTTTGAACCATCACTATAAAAGCGAGCGTACCGTACAATACTACGCCTCAAAACTGGCTATCAGTACTAAAAAGCTCAATGCTTTAAATAAAAATTATTCTGGCGAAACGGCTATAAATGCTATCCACAACCGAATCCTGATAGAAATTAAAAGACAATTATTATTTACGGATCTCTCACACAAAGAAATCGCCTTTGACCTTGGATTCAGTTCCCCGTCTGCACTTAATAAATTTGTAAAAGCAAAACTAAAGGAAACCCCAACCGACCTACAAAACGGACTGGCGCAAATTTATACCGCATAGTCTTGTTTATATAACACCCTACCCTCCCTGTTGCTATATCTTTGCATCAGTAATTAAGACTATTAAAAAAGACTTATTGCTGTTGCTAAAAGCGATTCTAGTTTATCTATTTAGTTTAATGCTGTTTAGGAGGAAAATAAAGGTGTCCTGTACTTTCAATTACGCTATACCCAAAAGAAAACACTCGAGAACAGCATGCTAGAATTACTCACTCGTATTGCTATGAATTGGAATATTTAAAGGAACGCATGACTTTACTTAAATAAAACAAAATGAACACGGATACTTTTACAAACAATAATCTACTTGCTATTTTAGAGGAAAATAGACAACTGGCAAATCAGATAAATCCTCAACAAATAAAGGTTTTGGTTCACGAAATTAAAGCAGCCAAACGAATTTTTGTTATGGCAGCTGGCCGGAGCGGACTTGCATTAAAAATGGCAGCAATGCGGTTCATGCATGTAGGATATACCGTATTCATTGTAGGAGAAACCAATACACCTGCTATTTTAAAAGGAGATTTACTTCTTCTCGCATCGGGTTCGGGAACTACTGCTTCCGTACTGTCATCAGCTGAGAAAGCGAAGAGTCAACAAGCTACTGTTATCGCTATTACTGCCGATGCAAAAAGCAAATTAGCCGTATTGGCAGACGCTATTATATTAGTAAATGCTGCAACAAAAACAGACTTCGGTGTTTCCGTTTCTAAACAATATGCGGGCAGCCTTTTTGAACAGTTTACATTATTAGTGTTAGAAAGTGTTTTCATGACCTTATGGCAAGAATCTGGTTTAACGAAAGAAGAACTATGGCCCAAACACGCCAACCTGGAATAACGATTTTTATATTACTTATTATTAATTTTTTTTATACATTTAGACATGACAAAATTACAAGTCGCAATTGATTTACTTACTACAGAAGCAGCATTAGAATTGGCACACAAAGTAGCACCTTACGTGGACATTATAGAATTAGGCACACCGCTAATTAAATCAGAAGGCCTTAAAGTTGTAACGGCAATGAAAGCCGCTTTCCCTGACAAATTGATTTTTGCAGACATGAAAATTGCTGATACTGGTTTCTTAGAAGCAGAGATCGCATTTTTAGCAGGAGCAGATTTAGTAACAGTTATGGGTGCTGTAGATAATGCTACTATACAAGGAGCGGTTGAAGCTGCAAAAAAACACGGTAAAAAGGTAGTAGTTGATACTATTGGAGTTAAAAACAGAGTAGAAAGAGCTCAAGAGGTAACTGCATTTGGAGTTGCTTTTGTAGAGTTACATGCTGGTCTTGACGAACAAACATTAGCTGGATACTCTGTACAAACACTAATCAGTGAAGGAAGACTAGCAAAAGTTCCCTTTTCTGTTGCAGGTGGAGTTAACATCGATACAATCAAAGATGTTGTAGCTGCTGGTGCTGATGTAGCTGTTGCAGGGGGTGCCATTTATGGTGCTGAAGACCCAGCTGCTGCTGCTAAAGCATTAAAAGATGCTATAAACAGTGTAACTGTAGCGTAATTAATGGATGAAGGCTGGGATTTATTTATAAATTCCAGCCTTTTTTTGCAATAATAAATTTAGATACTAATTATGAAAACATTCGATTTTGGTATAGTTGGCCTAGGGGTCATGGGTCGTAATCTGCTGTTAAATATGGCCGACCAAAAACATGCTGTGGCAGGCTTGGATTTGGATACGGAAAAAGTGTTGTCCTTAACACAGGAAGCTAATCCCCAACACCAAATTAAAGCCACAACAGAAGTAAAAGAGTTTTTAGAACTTCTTAAACAACCAAGAGCTATTATGATATTAGTACCTGCAGGAAAGCCTGTGGATACTGTCATTCAAAGCCTATTGCCCCACCTAGATAAAGGAGACATTATTATCGATGGTGGAAATACCTATTTTACTGATACCGACCGTAGATTTAAAGAATTATCAGCCAAAGGAATTCACTTTTTTGGAATGGGTATCTCCGGTGGTGAAAAAGGAGCGCGATTTGGCCCGAGCCTTATGCCCGGCGGTAATAAAGACGCCTATGAAAGACTAAGACCTATTTTTGAATCGATAGCAGCTAAAGTGGATGGCGAACCTTGTGTCGAATATTTAGGCAACGGATCTGCGGGTAACTACGTAAAAATGGCTCATAACGGAATTGAATACGGTATTATGCAGCTTATTTCAGAGGTTTACGATCTTATGAAACGCGGCTACGGATTAGACGATTCTACAATTCAAAAAGTATTTGAAGACTGGAATAACACTGAACTTCAATCCTACTTAATTGAAATTACAGGACATATTTTAAAAAAAACAGATACTGACGGACAGAAGCTTATAAATGTGATATCCGATTGGGCAAAATCTAAAGGGACCGGAAAATGGACTTCCCAAAATGCCATGGACTTAGAAGTACCGCTTCCCACTATCGATGCTGCCGTTTCAATGCGAAATATGTCTAAAAATAAACCGGAAAGAATTGAAGCTTCCGCGAAATTAGTTTGGAATGCAGAACAAGGTAACACTGATCTGCCTTCGGCTGTAGAAGCACTAAAAGGAGCTCTACATTTTTCTATATTAATAACCTATGCACAAGGATTAGCATTATTAACAAAAGCTTCACAAGAGTATAATTATGACCTGAACCTTGAAACCATTGCCAAGATTTGGCGTGGTGGATGTATTATTCGTTCTGTAGTGCTTGAAGATTTCCGCCAGGCTTACGCCAAAAATGGAGAACTAAAAAACATATTGCTCGATGATACTATTGCAAAGGCCGTAAACGAGAATCAATCCAGTATTAGGTCTACGGTACAATTTGCAGTTCAAAAAGGGATACCTATTGCGGGCTTAATGAATTCTTTAGCTTATTTTGATGCTTACCGATCTGAAAAACTTCCTACTAGTCTTATACAGGCGCAGCGCGACTACTTCGGGGCACATACTTATGAGCGTATCGATACTAACGGTATATTTCACACAGAGTGGAATGACTAAATTTTAAATGGAACAAAATGAATAATGTCAATACTATAAAGCCCACCATCATTGTTGTTTTTGGGGCAACGGGCGACTTAGCAAAAAGAAAGCTTTTTCCAGCTTTTTATAATCTTTACCTTGATGGTCGCATGCCGGAAAAGTTTAAAATCTTAGCGTTAGGAAGAGCAGAGAGAAGCGATACATTATATAGAGACCATGTAAGCGAGAACCTGACGGAGTTTTCCAGAAATAAAATAGCTTCAACAGAAGCCTATCAACAATTTGCTACTCATATCAATTATTTGCAAAATGATATAGATCAAGAGGAATCATATCAAGTACTAAAACAAAAGTTGGACGCTATAGATTTGTCTTTTGGCGAACGTGCCAACAGACTTTTTTACTTGTCAATAGCGCCATCTTTCATTGAAACAATCACAAACAATATAAAGAAAATGGATCTTGCTGCTAATCCTGCACAGGACCGTATTATTATTGAAAAACCTTTTGGATACAACAAAAGTTCTGCAGTACTGCTAAATGAGCTATTATCAAAAACTTTTAAAGAGGAACAGATATACCGAATAGACCATTATTTGGGTAAAGAAACGGTGCAAAATATCCTAGCTTTCCGCTTTGGAAATTCAATGTTTGAGCCGCTTTGGAACCGTAACTTTATTGATTCTGTCCAGATTACTGTTGCAGAAGAAGTTGGGGTTGAAGATCGTGGCGGGTTTTATGAAGATGCCGGCGCACTTCGGGATATGATACAAAATCACTTAATGCAAATTTTAACTATGGTAGCGATGGAAGCTCCAACATCATTGCAAGCAGATGAAATCAGAAACCGTAAAGCTGACGTTTTAAAAGCGATACGACGTATAACTCCAGAGGAAGTAAAACATTACACGGTAAGAGGTCAATACGATAAGGCATCAATAAAAGGAAAATCAGTACCGGGATATTTGCAAGAAAAGGGAGTTGGGGCCAATTCTAATACTGAAACATTTGTAGCCATGAAATTTTATCTTGACAACTGGCGTTGGCAAGGTGTTCCTTTTTACGTTCGAACAGGCAAAAGAATGAAGGAAAAACAATCCTCGATCGTAATACAATTTAAGCCGGTACCCCATTCTACCTTTTCTTTTGGAAAAGAGGGTATGATGCCAAACCGTTTAATTATAAATATTCAGCCAGCAATGGATATTAGGCTGCAGTTTATGACAAAAAAACCTGGCCTGTCACTTTCGCTAAAACCTGCAGAGATGG
This sequence comes from Flavobacterium sp. DSR3-2, assembly GCF_049896525.1. Lineage (NCBI taxonomy): Bacteria > Pseudomonadati > Bacteroidota > Flavobacteriia > Flavobacteriales > Flavobacteriaceae > Flavobacterium > Flavobacterium sp. DSR3-2. Next base: position 123,283 of record NZ_JAFCUM010000011.1, on the reverse strand, counting down.
TTTTTGATTATTTTTCATGTTCCACTCAATCACCTGAAGCTTATGAAACATTAGTATTGGATGCTTTGCTTGGAGACCCTACTTTATTCATGCGTTCAGACCAGGTTGAAGAAGCATGGGATGTAGTAACAACCATTCAGGAAGCTTGGGAAAACGATAAGTTTTCAAGTTTGTATAAATATGAAGCCGGGGGCTGGGGTCCTGAAGAAGCAAATAAATTACTTGCCCGTCAGGGACATGAATGGGCATCAAACTCGCTTAATGACGAAGAATTAAAAGAAAAAGAAGTAACAGATGGTAAGTATTTTTAATAATAAAGAAAAAATAACACCCCACGCAGCCAATATATTTGTAGCTGCGGCACAAAATGCAATACAGAAGCGGGGCCGCTTTTTGGTAGCGCTTACCGGCGGTTCATCGCCTGTATCACTTTACAAGCTTTTGGCAACACCCAAATACAAGTCCAAGATAGATTGGGAAAATGTTTTTATTTTTTGGGGTGACGAACGCTGGGTGGCGCTTGATGATGAACGCAGCAACGCGAAAATGTCATCGGACTACCTGCTAAATCATGTTGGCATACCAAAAAGCAACCTATTTCCAATGTATAAGGAAGGTTTTGCACCGGAGGAATATGCTTTGGAATATGAAAAATTGATAAAGAGTTTTACAGGAGATCATGGACAATTTGATTTAATCTTATTAGGAATGGGCGATGATGGACATACCGCTTCACTATTTCCCGGTGAAGCCGTATTGCATGAAAATAATAAATGGGTATCGGCCTATTATCTCGAGTCGCAAAATATGTACCGAATAACCCTAACTGCGCCTTTCATTAACAAAGCGAAGGAAATTGTGGTAATAACTTTCGGAGAAAGTAAAGCACATGCGTTAAACGAAGTTTTATATGGCGATTATAATCCTGAAAAATATCCTACGCAACTGATTAAACCTTTAGACGGAAAATTGTTGTTTTTAACTGATCAGGATGCGATGAACAGATGAAGATAATTTCGATATTTAAAAAAAATCTGCACATTTAATAAACCTATATTTTTGTAATTAACTTAATTACACGAATAAAGGGATAAAATATTTAAGTTTGTAAAGGCAGCTGCAATCTTCGCAAACAGATGCGGTAACAACCCTATTGTGGATCTAACTTTACATGCTCTTTACATATTTTTTTTTCAGTCAACCAATTAAAAAGAAATTTACAGACTGCCTAGCTTTAGACAATGCTTGTGAATACGGGTCGTTTGGAGCTTTATCTTTCTGTCTAATTTCGTTACATTCGCCTTTAATTTATTTAACAGCAAACATCATAACAGAGTTTTTTTCTTTCTCAAAATCAAAGAAAAACACTTTGTTTTGATAGATTTTATCACCAAAAAAGAATTTATTTCCTTAAGTTAACCTTATTTCTATTATCACAGTTAAATCATTAAAAGATCCGAGGCTAATTTGTTTCTCCTCGGGAATAGAAATATTGTATCATTCGACAAAATTCTCATCTTTAAAACCGATCAAATATAATTTATTTTTAGCTCGGGTCATTGCGGTATACAACCACCGAATATAATCTCTATTGATTCCGTCCGGCAAATAAGGTTGTTCAATAAAAACTGTATTCCATTGACCACCCTGTGATTTATGACACGTAATTGCATACGAGAATTTCACTTGCAGGCCATTGAAATATTCGTTGGCTTTTACTTTTTGGAACTGATTGAATTTGGTTTCACCTTCATAATCTTTCAACACCTCCTGATACAATCTGTTTGATTCTTCATAGGTCAACGACGGCGATTCGCTTTTTATGGTATCCAATAGTAATACCGTTTCAAACGGAATCTGATTGGGGTAATCAATCATTCGGATTTTTACTTTGGCAAACTTAAAGCCATACAACTCTTTCATATTGAAAATTTCTAATATTTCGATAATATCACCATTGGCAATAAATCCGGCTTCATCAGAATCTTTCAACCAGAAATAATTGTTCTTTACCACCATCAGGAAATCGCCTGTGGAAAGTTCGCTTTCTTTATCGAGGATTTTGGTTCTGATTTGCTCATTATATTGATTCGCTCTTTTATTGGAACGAACAATAAAAGCAGTATCTTCTATACTATAATTGCTGTAGGCGGAATTGATGGCATCCTGAATATCATACCCATCGGTCAACCGCACAATATCTTTAAATTTTTTGACATCAAATTTAAATTCATCGATAAAGGAATCTTTCAATAATTCCCGAAGCTCGGTAGCATTATGCAAAATTCCAGAATTTTCTTCCTGACGCATCACTTCGTCCAATTCTATATGCTCAATTTCCTTATCATAATTCATTCCCAAAGTGCGAATGTCCAAAGCGGGACTAATATCTAAATTTACCGGTGGCAACTGAGCGGTATCTCCCAGTAAAATCATTTTGCAATTCGTTCCTGAATATACATACGAGATCAAATCATCAAGCAACGAACCATTCTCATACAGCTTAGAATCCGAATTAGTGTCCGAAATCATAGAGGCTTCATCAACGATAAAAATCGTATTCTTGTGTTTGTTTTGCTGCAATGTAAACGAAACGCCACCACCGGAAGACTTCTTGGGAAAGTAGATTTTTTTATGAATTGTAAAAGCAGGTTTGTTCGAATAATTAGCAATTACTTTTGCCGCACGACCTGTTGGCGCTAGCAAAACATATTTTTTATTAATGTCCAATAAACTATTTACAATCGTAGAAATCACGGTTGTTTTTCCCGTTCCCGCATATCCTTTTAAAACAAAAATGGTTCTATTGTCGGTTTCGGTTAAAAAAATCGCTATTTTTTGAAAAAAAATATCCTGTTTATACGTGGGTTGAAAAGGGAACTTTTTTTGTAAAAGACTATAAAACAGAGAGGAATTCATTTCGTGTTATTTGACTGCAAAGTAAAGAATGTTTTTTCAATTTTAATGTCAATAGCAATTTCAATTTTTAATTACTGCCATTGAATTTTGCCATTGTCATTGCTATTATCATTGCTATTGTCATTGCTATTGAATTTTGCCATTGCAATTGTTATTGATTTTTAAATTTGTAAGTTTGCGTTGTTGAAAAAAGCAATAGTATTATGAACATAGTCGAAAAAAAATATAAAAAACTTTCCATTCAAGTTTCCTTGACAGGACTTTCTTTTTGTTGTTTTGATACGCTGAATAATACGGTAACTTCATTTAATGAAGTGCTTTTTGATAATTTTAATAAAGGCACAAAAACTGAAGATTTGTTTGCCAATGCTTTCAATAATCATCCGGAATTAAAAGACTCTTACGATGAAATTCTGGTGATTCACAATAACAATCTTTCAACTTTTGTTCCGGAACCATTATTTGACGAAAACTTTTTGGGCAGCTATTTGCAATACAATACAAAGGTTTTTGAAACGGATTTTTTCGCTTTTGATCAAATTCCAAACTATCAAATGAATGCGGTTTACATTCCGTATGTGAATATCAATAATTTTTTTATTGACCAATTTGGTGCTTTCGATTATAAACATGCCAACAGCATTTTGGTTTCCAAACTTTTAGTTTCTTCCAAAAATAAGGATGATAAAAAAATGTTTGTCCATATTAACACAGGTCATTTTGAAATCATTGTAGTTCAGAACCAAAAACTACTCCTTTTCAATTCATTTGATTACAATACACCGGAAGATTTCTTATATTACATATTATTTACTGCCGAACAATTGAATTTAAATCCCGAAAACTTCCCATTGGAACTAATCGGAAATATTGATATCGAAAGTGATTATTTTAAAATCACTTACAAATACATTCGCAACGTTTCCCTAATTGATGTGGAAGATTTGCGATGGAACAATTATTTTTCTGAGGCCGAAAACAGAAATCATTTTATACTTTTCAACTCATGAGAATCATTTCAGGAAAATACAAAGGAAGACGCATTTTTCCACCAAAAGGCCTACCAGTTCGCCCCACTACCGACATGTCAAAAGAAGCATTATTCAATGTTTTGAACAATCATTTCAGTTTTGAAGGACTAAAAATATTAGATTTATTCGCAGGAACCGGAAATATCAGTTACGAATTTGCTTCTCGCGGAAGCACGCCGATTACTTCTGTTGATGGTGATTTTGGTTGTGTGAAATTTATCAAGCAAGTCGCTGCCGAATATGATTTTAATATTGCTGCCACAAAGAGTGATGTTTTTATGTATTTAGAAAGATGTAAAACGTCTTACGATATTATTTTTGCGGATCCGCCTTATGCTTTGGACCAAAAAACTTTCGAGAAAATCATATTATTAGTTTTTGAAAAAGAATTGTTAAATGAAGACGGAATGATGGTAATCGAACATTCGAAATATACCAAACTGGATCACATGATTCACTTTTCATTCGAAAAAAGTTATGGTGGTTCAATTTTTAGTTTTTTCGAAATAGTTTCTGGTGAAAAAGAAGATACTCAAAACGAAGCAGACCAAAACGACGGTGAAGAAGAATAATTTTAGATCAGTTTTTAAGAAAGCTTCTCCACTATTTTTTTATAGACAGGAGTTGCAATACCATATTTAAAACCTTCATTTACCACATATTTTGTTAGCGAATTCAATTCTGTTTTATGTCCAGCTAATAAATCTCTGTGCATAGATGATGTATTGTCTTGTGGCGATTTTTCAAGTTTGATAATCGTTTGAGCCACAATATCATTGGGCAGCGCTAACCCTTTTGCGACAGCGACAGCGGTGATCTCATTTAACAATGAAATGTAAACGGCCTTATTTTCAGGATTATTTAAAATTCCACCAATATTCTGGTTCAAATATGAAGTCGCTGAAGCCAAAGCTGAAATAAAAATGAATTTTTCCCAAACCGTTTCTTCAATATTTTCTACAAGAAAACTTTCGATATCGGCATTTTCAAAAATAGATTGTAATTCCTTCAGTTTGGAGATTGGTGCTGTTTTAGAACCAAAGAATAGTTTTTCGTAAGAACCAATTTTCTTGATAATTCCCGGCGATTCAATCATCGAAACGATATATACACAACCTTGCAAAACCGTATTTTCAGGAAACAATGTTTGAATGCGTTCCACAGCATCTACGCCATTATATAAAGGCAGAATTATGGTCGTTGCCGAAATGCACTTTTTAATAGATCCGAAACTGGTTTCGATATCATAGGTTTTAGTGGCACAAATAAGATAATCGAGTTTCCCTATTTCATCTGGATTATTCGACACCAAAGTAGGGAAAACAATCATTTCGGTTGTATCAGCAATAATTTTTAAACCGTCGTGGGATATTGCTTTTTGAGTTTCACCACGTGCAATAAATACAATTTCGATTGCATCTGACTCAAAATAAGCTTTCGCCAATAGTCCGCCAAAATAACCACCCACTCCACCCAATCCTAAAATTCCTATTCTTGTTTTCATAAAAAATAAAGTGTAATACTCTTTTGTGAATGTCTTGATTATCTTTCTTAACATCGTTAAAAGTACCAAAATCTTTAACATAAACTTCTAAACTGTTGTACGGAAAGAATAAATCAAAATGGTAACTTTGCTTTTTTGCAAAAATTATGTTAGACAAAGACAATACCATTGAAGTTCAGGGCGCTCGCGTACACAACTTAAAAAATATAGATGTTTCCATTCCACGTGAAAAACTGGTCGTAATAACCGGACTCTCAGGTTCAGGAAAATCCTCCTTGGCTTTTGATACTATATATGCCGAAGGGCAACGCCGTTATGTAGAAACTTTTTCAGCTTATGCCAGACAGTTTCTTGGTGGATTGGAACGACCGGATGTGGATAAAATTGATGGACTTTCACCTGTAATTGCTATCGAACAAAAAACCACCAGTAAAAGTCCGCGTTCCACCGTAGGAACGATTACTGAAATTTATGATTTCCTGCGTTTGTTATACGCTCGTGGTGCTGATGCGTACAGTTATAACACTGGCGAAAAAATGGTTTCTTATTCTGATGAGCAAATCAAAGATTTGATAATTCAGGATTTCACCGGTAAACGAATCAATATTCTAGCACCTGTTATTCGTGCTCGAAAAGGACATTATGCGGAACTTTTTCAACAAATCGCCAAGCAGGGTTTCCTTAAAGTTCGTGTAAACGGCGATGTGCTGGATATTACTTTGGGGATGAAATTAGACCGTTATAAAACGCACGACATCGAAATTGTTGTGGATAGAATGGTGATTGAAGACAATGCAGATAATGAAAAACGTTTGACAGAAAGCATTAACACGGCCATGCATCACGGAGAGAATGTATTGATGGTTTTGGACCAGGATTCTAATGAAGTTCGTTTTTTTAGCAGGAATTTAATGTGTCCAAGTACTGGGATTTCCTATCAAAATCCGGAACCCAATTTATTTTCTTTCAATTCCCCAAAAGGTGCTTGTGAGCATTGTAACGGCTTGGGAACGGTAAACGAAATCAACACTAAAAAGATCATTCCAAACCCAAAATTATCTATAAAAGCAGGTGGATTTGCTCCCTTGGGCGAATATAAATCATCCTGGATTTTCAAGCAATTGGAAATCATAGGCGAAAAATATGGTTTTAAATTGACTGATGCCGTAGCAACTATTCCTGAGGAAGCGATGGAAATGATTTTGAATGGTGGGAAGGAAAAATTCACCATAAACTCCAAAGATTTAGGCGTTGCCAGAGAATACAAAATTGATTTTGAAGGGATTTCACATTTCATTAAAAATCAACATGACGAAAGCGGTTCAACCAGCATAAAACGTTGGGCAAAAGAATTTATGGACGAAATAAAATGTCCGGTTTGTAAAGGTTCCCGTTTGAAAAAGGAATCACAGTTCTTTAAAATTAATGAAAAAAATATTACCGAATTGTGCGATATGGACATTTCAGATTTGACTATTTGGTTTAATGATTTAGACAACCATTTATCTGATAAACAAAAGCGTATCGCTACTGAAGTAATCAAAGAGATTAAGGATCGATTGAACTTTTTGATGAATGTAGGTTTGGATTATTTGGCTTTAAGCCGAAGCTCCAAATCCCTTTCGGGTGGTGAAGCGCAACGAATCCGATTGGCTACTCAAATTGGTTCTCAGTTAGTTGGTGTGTTGTATATTCTGGATGAACCAAGTATCGGTTTACACCAAAGAGACAACGAAAAACTAATTCATTCGCTGGAACAATTACGTGATATTGGAAATTCCGTAATTGTAGTGGAACACGATAAAGACATGATTGAACGTGCGGATTATGTGATTGATATTGGACCAAAAGCAGGAAAATATGGCGGTGAAATCATCAGTAAAGGAACACCTGCTGAAATCCTGAAACATCATACTATTACAGCGATGTACATGAATGGCGAAATGAAAATCGAAGTTCCTGAAAAACGTAGAGAAGGAAATGGGAAATTCCTAAAACTGACCGGAGCAACAGGAAACAATCTAAAAAATGTTTCGATAGAATTGCCTTTGGGCAAAATGATTTGTGTAACTGGAGTTTCGGGAAGTGGAAAATCAACTTTGATTAATGAGACGCTCTACCCTATTTTGAACGCGTATTATTTTAATGGTGTTAAAAAACCGCAACCATACAAAAAAATTGAAGGATTGGAACATATCGATAAAGTGATTGATATTGACCAAAGCCCGATTGGTAGAACACCACGAAGTAATCCTGCAACTTATACGGAAGTTTTTACCGAAATCAGAAATCTGTTTACGATGACTTCTGAAAGTATGATTCGGGGATATAAAGCGGGACGATTTAGTTTTAATGTAAAGGGCGGACGTTGCGAAACCTGCGAAGGATCTGGCGTGCGAACGATTGAAATGAACTTTTTACCTGATGTATATGTGGAATGTGAGACTTGTCAAGGGAAGCGTTTTAATAGAGAAACATTGGAGATTCGGTACAAAGGGAAATCAATTTCGGATGTTTTGAATATGACGGTTGATGAAGCGGTTCCATTTTTTGAAATGATTCCGAAGATTTATAGAAAGGTAAAAACCATTCAGGATGTTGGTTTGGGCTATATTACACTTGGCCAGCAGAGCACAACGCTTTCCGGTGGTGAAGCACAACGCATTAAACTGGCTGGAGAATTATCAAAAAAAGATACCGGAAACACGTTTTATATTCTGGATGAACCTACAACGGGACTGCATTTTGAAGACATCAGAGTGTTGATGGAAGTGATTAATAAACTGGTTGACAAAGGGAATACGATTTTGATTATCGAACATAACATGGACGTGATAAAACTGGCAGATTATATTATAGACATTGGTCCTGAAGGTGGAAAAGGCGGCGGACAACTGATTGCCAAAGGAACTCCTGAGGAAATTATAAAAAATAAAAAAAGCTACACGGCGCAATTTTTAAAAAAAGAATTACTTTAGTATTAATAAAAACTATAAAAATAATCTCGGGAAATCATGAATTTAAAAGAAGCGTTCAGTAATGTCGAAAACTACTTTTCACCTAAAATAATTGGCGAAGTTAATGATCAATTTATCAAGGTGGCTAAAATTAAAGGCCAAGATCTGCCATGGCATAATCACGAAAATGAAGATGAATTATTTTACATTGTAGAAGGAGAACTATTAATGGAAATTGAAAACGAGACCAAACTCTCTATGAAAAAAGGAGATTTATTTGTGGTAAAAAAAGGTATAAACCACAGAGTTTCGTCAACTGACGAATGCTTAATTATGCTAATAGAATCAAAAACTACTGAACATACCGGTAAAGTTATCGCTACAATAACAAAATCAATTGAAGAACAAACGTATTAAATTTACTTAGCCCTGATAGCAATGGAAATCCTTTATTGTTTTTCTTTAAAACAATAAAGATTGAAAAGGATAGCAGGAAATAGCTCCCAAAAAAACAGAAATTAAATTATATTTTTGAATATGAGATTAGAAGATTTTGATAATGACGAAGATAAAGTGATCCAAGATCGTCTAAAAAGAAAAACCTGGAACGAAATAAGAACGAATGACAGTTGGGCGATTTTTAAAATTATGGCCGAATTTGTAAACGGTTACGAAAGTATGGGACGCATTGGTCCTTGTGTGTCTATTTTTGGTTCCGCAAGAACGAAGCCTGAAGATGCTAATTACTTATTGGCTGAAAAAATTGCATACAAAATCAGTAAAGCCGGTTATGGCGTGATTACTGGCGGCGGTCCCGGAATTATGGAAGCCGGAAATAAAGGAGCACATCTGGGCGGAGGAACGTCAGTGGGATTAAATATTGAATTGCCTTTTGAGCAGCATTTTAACCCGTATATTGACAGCGATAAAAATCTTAATTTTGATTATTTCTTTGTTCGAAAAGTAATGTTTGTCAAATATTCGCAAGGCTTCGTGGTGATGCCGGGAGGTTTTGGAACTATGGATGAATTGTTTGAAGCGATAACTTTGATTCAGACCAAAAAAATAGCAAAATTCCCAATTATTCTTGTTGGCACCAGCTTTTGGTCGGGATTAATTGATTGGATTAAAACAGTTTTAGTAGAAAAAGAGTGTACTGTAAGTGCTCAAGATTTGAATTTATTTAAAATTGTAGACACTGAAGATGAAGTGGTTGATGTCCTAAATGCCTTTTATAAGAAATACGATTTATCACCAAACTTTTAAAAAAAATGAAGCTGCCTCAAAAACAGCTTCTTTTTTTGCTTAATATTGAGGAACATCAGAACAAATTTATCTAATTATAAGTATATTTATTTTTTAATAAATAATACCGAATTTTGAAATCATACCTTAAAATAACGATTTTTTTCTTTGTTTTATTAACGTCAGTGCATCAATATGCTCAACATCAAAACAAGATGACTGCGGCGCTTGATGCTGATAATAAAACATTGTCCTTACAACAAAAAATTATTTTTATAAATCAGTCGGAGGATACGTTGACTTCAATCGTTTTGAATGACTGGAATCATGCTTTTTCCAATAAAAACACACCGCTTGCCAAACGATTTTCTGACGAATTTTACAGGGGTTTTCATTTGGCCAAAGAAGAAGAACGCGGCAGCACGATAAATTTAATTATAAACGATGCGTCCCAGCAGTTTTTATCTTGGCAACGACCAGACAAAAATCCTGATTATATCGTGGTACAATTAAAGGAGCAATTACTTCCAAATCAGAAAATTACTTTGCATCTTTCATACATCTCAAAAATCCCAAGCGATAAATTTACAAAACACGGTTACAGTAACAATGGTAGTTTTAATCTTAAAAACTGGTACCTGACTCCTGCAAGATACGAAAACCATACTTTTATAAAAAACAGCAATAATAATCTGGAGGATATTGCAAATGCTGTTTCTGATTACGAAGTTGACCTTACACTTCCGGCAACTTTAGAAGCAATATCAGATTTAAACAGCGTTAAAACAACTGGAAAAGATAATTTTTTACATTACAGATTGTCGGGAAATAACAGAACTGATTTTAGTCTGATTATTGAACCTAAATCTAATTTTGAGAGTTACAGAAACAGTTCAGTTGAAGTGCTGACTGACTTGAAAAACAAAAAAGTAGACAACATTGAAAAAGCAATTATAATTGACCGAATTGTAAATTACGCCAATAATTTGATTGGGAAATATCCGTATGAAAAAATTGTAGTTTCCCAGACGGATTATGAAAAAAATCCTTTTTATGGATTGAATCAACTTCCATCATTTATAAGTCCGTTTCCAGACGAATTTATTTTTGAAATTAAGTTTTTGAAAACTTATTTAAACGAATATCTAAAGACGAGTTTGCATCTGGATCCGAGAAAAGACAATTGGATTTACGATGGAATTCAAGTCTATGCGATGATGAAATATATCGATGAAAATCACCCGAAAACTAAAATGATGGGAAGTGCCTCTAACATCCGATTGCTTAAAAGTTTCAATCTGACCAATATTGATTTTAACGGTCAGTACAGCTATTTTTACATGCTGATGGCACGGAAAAATCTAGACCAGCCACTAGGAGCTCCAAAGAATACTTTAATCAAGTTTAACGAACAAATTGCCAGTAAATACCGATCAGGATTAAGCATTCGGTTTCTGGATGATTATTTACAAAACGATGCTGTAACGACCAGTATACAGGAATTTTATCAAAAAAATAAGCACGCACAAGTATCGAGATCTGATTTTGAAACTGTATTAAAATCAAAAACCATTAAAGATATTAGTTGGTTTTTTAAAACCATTATCGATTCAAGAGACATTATTGATTATAAATTTTCAAGTGTTACAAAAACTAAAGACAGCATTACTTTTTCAGTTAAAAACCGAACAGGAGCGCCAATTCCTATTCCGGTTTATGGCACAAAAAAAGGAGCAATCGTTTTTAAACAATGGCTCGATATTGAAGAATGCGACAGCACATTTACGATTCCCAGAAACAGTATTGATAAGATTATTTTAAATCTAAAAAATGAAGTCCCAGAATACAACTTAAGAAATAATTGGAAGAAATTAGAAGGTTTTTTCCCTAACAATCGTCCGGTTAAATTTGTATTCATGAAAGACTTGGAAGACCCGTATTATAATCAAATTTTGTACGTTCCCTCCATTTATTACAACTTGTACGACGGTTTGACTCCCGGACTGCGACTCCACAATAAAACCATTCTTGAAAAGCCTTTTATTTTTGATTTCAACCCCTCCTACTCCACTAAATCGAATAATTTATCCGGTTCGGCCGTTTTTGTAGTCAATCAAAATTTTAGAAAAAGTAATCTTTATAATGCCAGATATTCTATTAGCGGCTCCTATTTTCATTATGCGGAAGATGCCTCCTATTTTAGATTGAATCCGGCCGTACAATTACGAATAAGAGAGCCAAATTTCAGAGATAATAGGAAACAACTTTTCTTATTCCGACAAGTGATTGTAAATAAGGAAAAAAGCGCTTTGGTGCTTGACAACTCACCAGAAAATTATTCGGTATTTGATGTGAGATATATCAATACAAAAACGGAGGTTACCAATCATTTTAATTTTACATCCGATTTACAAATTTCGGGGAAATTCGGGAAAATTACGGGTGAAATTGAATACCGAAAACTATTTGGAGATAACCGCCAAATTAATCTTCGTTTTTACGCAGGGAGTTTTTTATATAATAAAACACAATCGGATTTTTTCAGTTTTGCATTGGACAGACCCACAGATTATCTTTTTGATTACAATTATTTTGGAAGATCAGAAAGCACGGGGCTTTACAGTCAACAATATGTATTGGCAGAAGGCGGTTTTAAGTCCAAAATTGCTACTCCTTTTGCCAATCGATGGATTACCAGCTTCAATGCGAGTTATAGTATATGGAACTGGATTGAGGTCTATGGCGATATTGGTTTTATCAAAAATAAAGACGTGAAACAGCGATTTGTTTACGACAGTGGAATTCGCCTAAATCTGGTTACAGACTATTTTGAATTGTATTTTCCAGTCTATTCTAACAATGGATGGGAAATTGCGCAAGATAATTACAATGAAAAAATACGTTTTATTGTAACTTTTTCGCCTAAAACATTAATCAATCTTTTTAATCGAAAATGGTTCTAATCCAATATAATTATCATTATTTATTAAAGTATTCTTAGATATTAAATAATAAAATTATATATAATGAAAAAATAAAGTTCTTTTTATTAGAATAAATTGCAAAAATTAAATTCTATTTTTTTCAATGTATTATGAAAATACGTTGTTTTTAAGTAAATTTGGCATTTAAAGTTATACTTTTCAATTATGATAAAAGAAAAAACCAATACTACATTGACGATTGAAGATTTCAAAATCGAAGTTTTAAAGGACTATACCACGGCCATGATAAGCCGAGAATGTAGCCTGTTAGGACGCAAGGAAGTATTAACTGGAAAAGCCAAGTTTGGTATTTTTGGTGATGGAAAAGAAGTTCCGCAACTTGCAATGGCAAAAGCGTTTCAAAACGGTGATTTCCGTTCCGGATATTATCGCGATCAAACTTTTATGATGGCCATTGGTGAACTTACTATTCAACAATTCTTTGCCGGATTATACGGCCATACTGATATTGAACAAGATCCGATGTCAGGAGGAAGACAAATGGGAGGTCACTTTGCCACTCATAGTTTAAACAAAGATGGTTCTTGGAAAAATTTAACAAAACAAAAAAATTCAAGTGCTGATATTTCTCCTACAGCAGGACAAATGCCAAGATTACTAGGTCTTGCCCAAGCATCAAAAATATACAGACAAGTTGCAGGAATACCAAACGCTTCTAATTTTTCTGTTGAAGGAAATGAAATTGCGTGGGGAACTATAGGAAATGCAAGTACCTCTGAAGGCTTGTTTTTTGAAACCATAAATGCTGCAGGTGTCTTACAAGTGCCAATGGTAATGAGCGTTTGGGATGATGAATACGGTATTTCTGTTCATGCCAGACACCAAACTACAAAAGAAAACATATCAGAAATATTAAAAGGATATCAAAGAGAAGACAACACGAATGGTTTTGAAATTCTAAGAGTAAAAGGTTGGGATTACGCGGACTTAATTGCCACGTATGAAAAAGCCGCTACTATTGCCAGAGAAAATCACGTTCCTGTTTTAATTCACGTCAATGAACTGACGCAACCACAAGGACATTCCAGTTCCGGTTCGCATGAAAGATACAAAAACGCAGACCGATTAGCTTGGGAACGAGATTTTGATTGTATTCGTCAAATGAAATTATGGATGATTGCCATTAATATTGCATCACCTGAAGAAATCGAAGTAATTGATGCTCAAGCAAAAAAAGATGTTTTAGAAGGCAAAAAAGCCGCTTGGAATGCCTTTATAGAACCTATTGTTGAAGAGCAAAAAGAACTGGTTGCATTATTGCAAAAAATAGCTGATTCCAGTTCAAATAAAGCAATAATATTAAAATTTATTGCTGATTTAAGCGAAATCAAATCTCCTTTGAAAAAAGAAATTTTGGTCACTGCCCGAAAATTATTGCGTTTAATTCAAAATGAATCTGGTAAAGAAGAACTTTCGCAGTGGATTACAGCATACATCGCTAAAACACAACAGAATTTTAGCAGTAATTTATTTTCTGAAACTGATTTAAATGTTTTTTCTGTTGAGGAAGTATTGCCAATTTACCATGAAGATGCTAAAGAAGACACGGATGGCCGAATGATTCTGCGTGATAATTTTGATGCCATTTTTACAAAATACCCTGAAACATTAATTTTTGGTGAAGATGCCGGAGCCATTGGGGATGTGAATCAAGGTTTAGAAGGAATGCAGGAAAAATACGGAGAGTTACGCGTTGCCGATGTTGGAATTCGTGAAGCTACTATATTAGGACAAGGTATTGGATTGGCGCTAAGAGGCTTACGTCCCATTGCCGAAATTCAATATTTAGATTATTTATTGTATGCTATTCAAATCATGAGTGATGACTTAGCTACTTTGCGATACAGAACAGTAGGCAAACAAAAAGCACCTCTTATTATACGTACTCGTGGCCACCGTTTAGAAGGCATCTGGCACTCAGGTTCTCCTATGGGAATGATTATAAATTCTATTAGAGGAATCCACGTTTTGGTTCCAAGAAATATGACACAAGCAGCTGGTTTTTATAACAGTTTGTTAGAATGTGACGAACCTGCTTTAGTAATCGAATGTTTGAATGGGTACCGATTGAAAGAAAAAATGCCGATGAATTATGGCGAATTCAAAACTCCAATCGGAGTGGTGGAAACGCTTAAACAAGGTTCTGATATTACGTTGGTTTCTTATGGTTCAACTTTACGATTGGTTCAGCAAGCCGCCAAAGAACTGCTTGAAGTGGGAATTGACTGCGAAATTATCGATTTACAATCCTTACTTCCATTTGATATCAAACAAGATGTTGTCAAAAGTATTGCTAAAACAAATCGTCTATTAGTAATTGATGAAGATGTCCCTGGAGGCGCTTCGGCTTATATTTTGCAACAAATAATTGAGCAACAAGATGCTTATCATCATTTAGACAGCAAGCCACAAACCTTGACAGCAAAAGCTCACAGACCGGCTTACGGTACAGATGGAGATTATTTCTCTAAACCTTCTGCTGAAGATATTTTTGAGAAAGTATACGAAATGATGAATGAAGTAAATCCATCAAAATATCCAAGTTTATATTAAAATAAATATTTTCTAAGTTATAAATCCTAATCGGCAACGGTTAGGATTGTTTTTTTATGTTCGTTTGGGTTTTAAATAAAAGTGGTTTTAAAAAAATAAGTAACTGAACAAAAGTTAAACTCGATAGATATAAAAACGATTAGTATTACCTTTATTCTCTAAAAAAAATAATTATGGAAAAATATGCACTACTAGCTCGATTAGAAGCTAAAGCTGGAAAAGAAGAAGAAGTTGCAGCATTTTTAAAAAGCGCTTTACCTTTAGTATTAGATGAACCAGAAACAGTAAAGTGGTACGGATGGCAAATAGGAACATCTACTTTTGGCATTTTTGATACTTTCGAAACTGAAGAAGGTAGAAAAGCGCATCTTGCTGGTAAAATTGCCGAAGCGCTAATGACTAATGCCGGAACACTTCTGTCACAAGATCCGATTATAGAGTTTGTTGAATTACTAGCAGTAAAATAAAGATTCTAGACACTCTATTCATAACAAAAAATTGTTTTTAAAATCAAAAAATAACGTATTCTTAAATCTTTAGGGGCATAATTTTAAATTAAAGGTATAATGCCAACGTAAAATTTTTATGTTGGCATTTTTTATTTAATTTTAGTGTTTTAAAAATTTATAAAACATGAAACGATTAGAAACCATCTTACACGGCATTGAAAATGTTAAAGTGATAGATGACAGAATTGAGTACAATCAGTACATCCCTTTGGATTTATCCATTACAAATGAAGCTTTTAACAAAAACAAGATCGATAATTCAACCGATTTTGAAAAATATATAGAAAGCTATTTAACAGAAAATGACGCAAAAGTTGCTTACGGCGGCTACAATGAAATTAGAAATTTGTATCAAAGAAGTGAAATTTTCAACGATTCAAAAACGGAAGAACGCAACATTCATATCGGTTTAGATTTATGGATAAAAGCAGGAACACCTGTTCTGGCAGCAATTGACGGATTTATTCACAGTTTTAATTACAATACTGGCGTGGGAGACTACGGTCCTACAATAATTTTAGAACACAAAATTGAAGACCATAAATTTTACACTTTATACGGTCATTTATCGTTAGAAAGTATCAGTGACATCAAAATTGGAGATGTTTATGAAAAAGGGCAACAAATAGCCACTTTGGGTGATGCTGCGGTAAATGGGGATTATGCACCTCATTTGCATTTTCAAATTATAAAAGAAATTTCGAATACCTTTGGGGACTATCCCGGCGTTTGTAGTGAAAATAATCTGAAACATTATTCAGAGAACTGTCCGGACCCCAATATCTTATTAAAAATAAAATAAATCATGAAAAAATTAATTATTGTTTTGAGTATTTTTTTGCTCATTGGCTGTAAATCAAAAAATATTGTAGCTTCACCAGCAGAGACAGAAGTATTTAAAGTTGAGAGACTTACGTTATCTGAAATTAGTGAAAGTCAAAAGAGTAAAGCTTATGAGCTTGGCAAAAGAGTTTTGATGACTTGCAATACATCTAAATTCAAACCATTCACATTAAACGAAGCAACCCCTTCTGTTATTAAAAACACTACTGAGGAAAGACTGACAAAAACTTGCACTCGTTTTCGTCAATTCTACGGTACATTTATTGATCTTCAATTGGTTGAAGCATACAGAAATAATTTTGACAAGTCAACGGTGTTTCGTTACAAAGGTTTGTATTCAAAAAAAGTGGCAAACAAAGAACTCCGCGTTACAATGAATTCAGAAAATAAAGTATCCTCCATCAAGTCATTAGATTGGGTTAACTCTTTTCCTCTAAATTAATTTTAAGTTGAATTTCTCTTTTTTAATTAAGAAATCTTGCTTCACAGTTGCTTCCACAAATCTAAAATAAGATCGAGTCAAAGATTATTTTTAGTGTTATTTTTTTAATTAGTAAAATGGTATTTATTACAAACACATTTGATTTAGAGACAAATTAACAACAGTAATTAAACAAGCATTTAAAATAATTATGTAACAAAAATCAGATTTCGGCAATTATCTTTAATTTTAAATTATTACTAAAAGTAAATTTAAAGAAATGCCTTCCAAATAAGTTAAATTGGCTGAACAAGAATAAATTTTATAACATATTTGTTAAATTTTATAATGTACCTTTAGCATGAAAAGCTATTTTTGTTCAAACTGTAAAATAAAAATATTTGAAACTGTACATAAAATACATGGTAAGTAATCGCTGTAAAATGGCGGTTAAAGAAGAGTTGAAAAAGCTTAAACTTCACTTTATAGTTGTTGAATTAGGAGAGGTCGAGATCATGGAAAATATTTCTATGGATCAAAGACAACTCTTAAAAGCGGCTCTTTTGGATTCAGGACTTGAATTGATGGATGATAAAAAATCGATGCTAATCGAAAAAATTAAAAATGTAATTATACAAATGGTGCACCATACGGTTGAACCTATTAAAATTAATTTTTCGGATTATTTGAGTCAACAACTAAATCATGATTACACCTACTTGTCTAACTTATTTTCGGAAGTGCAAGGAACTACTATTGAACAATTTATAATTTCCCACAAAACAGAACGTATAAAAGAGTTAATTATTTACGGAGAATTAAATATCACGGAAATTGCCTGGAAAATGAATTATAGCAGTGTCGCTCATTTATCCAGTCAATTTAAAAAAGTGACTGGTCTTTCCCCTTCTCATTTTAAACAGTTAAAAGACAAAAGGCGCAACCCAATTGAGGAAATTGGGAAGCCATAAGATGTAATTAAACCAATTTTTTCAAAAAATTTAATAAAAAATAGAAATCATAAATAATCAGATATCAAAATATGCAAGAAGTCTAATTGAAGCCATTTTAGACCCTACAATCTCAATTGATATTGCGGGGAAAATCACGGACGTAAATGAGGCAACGGTAAATATTACGGGTATCAGTCGTGACTGCTTAATTGGCACTGACTATTTTGATTATTTTACCGAACCCCAAAAAGCAAAGGATGTTTTTCAAGAAGCCTTTACCAATGGAGTCGTAGTTGATTCTACTCTAACGCTACATCACAAAAAGGGTAAATTAACAAATATACTGTTCAACGGAACTATGTTTAGAGATGATCAAGGAAATCCATCAGGAGTGATTGTAGTATCTCGAAATATAGCCGAGCAAAAATGGGCCTTGGATTTGAAAATCGCAAATAGAGAACTCGCGCATCAAAATAAAGTAAAAGAAAAACGCGCAGCGGAGTTAGTGATTGCCAACAAAGAATTGGCGTACCAAAACGAGGAAAAAGAAAAACGCGCTGCTGAATTAGTGATTACTAACGAAGAGTTACTATTTCAAAATAAAGAAAATAAAAAAAGGGAAATTGTAAATAAAGAACTTACAGAAATTAATAATTCTGCAAAATTAGCTTCGCAATATTCTCTAAGTCTGATTGAAGCAAGCCAAGATCCACTGGTTACCATAAATACCAAAGGAAAAATTACCGATATGAACGAAGCATTGGTAAATATCACAGGTATGACCAGAGAGGAACTTACTGACTCTGATTTTTTTGATTATTTTACCCAGCAACAAAAAGCTAGAGAAGTATATCAAGAAGTATTTGAAAAGGGATCTGTTGCTGATTCTCCGCTAACCATTCGTCACAAAGACGGCAAATTAACCGATGTCTTATTCAACGGTTCCGTCTATAAAGATTATCAAGGAAATGTTATTGGTGTTGTAATTGTTGCTCGAGATGTGACGGAACAAAAGAGAATTGCGAACGAACTGATTGAGGCACGTGTTTTTGCCGAATTAGCCACAGAAATAGCTGAAGAAGCAAAGAAAAGCGCCGAAAGTGCTACCATTATAGCTGAAAATGCAGTAAAAGCTAAGCAACAATTTTTGTCGAATATGAGCCATGAAATTCGTACGCCGATGAATGCTATCATTGGTTTTACAAAAGTGGTACTAAAAACAGAATTGAGCTGCAAACAAAAAGAGTATTTAGATGCTATTAAAATGAGTGGTGATGCATTAATCGTACTAATAAACGATATTTTGGACTTAGCAAAAGTAGATTCCGGAAAGATGACTTTTGAGAAAACTCCATTTAAAATGAAAACGTCTGTATTTGCAATGCTTCACTTATTTGAAACCAAAATACAGGAAAAAAACTTAAAATTAGTTACAGAATATGACAATAAAATTCCTGCTGTACTTTTGGGTGATTCGATTCGTTTACACCAAATCATTTTAAATTTGGTCAGTAATGCCATTAAATTTACATCAAAAGGAAACATTACCGTAAGTGTAAATTTGATACATGAAGACAATGATAAAGCGATTATTGAATTTGCCATAACTGATGATGGAATTGGAGTTGCTGAAAATAAAATAGGAAAAATATTTGAAAATTTTCAACAAGCTTCTAGCGGAACTTCTAGACTTTATGGAGGAACAGGATTAGGTTTAGCGATAGTAAAGCAACTGATAGAACAGCAAGGTGGAACCATTCGTGTAAAAAGCACAATTGGTATTGGCTCTACATTTAGTTTTACTTTAAGTTTTCAAAAAACAAATTCTGATGCTGAACTAGGCCATGAAGACATCGAACTGGGTACAAAATTAAAAAATATAAAAGTTTTAGTAGTTGAAGATATTCCTTTGAATCAATTGCTAATGAAAACATTGCTAGATGATTTTGGATTTATTTGGGACATTGCCGAAAATGGTAAAGTAGCGATTGAAAAACTAAAGACAAAAGTTTACGATATTATTTTGATGGACTTACAAATGCCAGAAATGAATGGATTTGAAGCTACAGAATACATTCGCAACACAATGAATTCAAAAATACCAATCATTGCGTTAACTGCTGATGTGACCACCGTCGATTTGGCTAAATGCAAAGTTGTGGGGATGAACGATTATCTTGCAAAACCTGTTGACGAAAGATTGTTACACAGTAAAATAATAGGCCTCTTAAAAAAGCCAAAACATGCCAAACTCAAAGAAACATTAGAAAAGGAAGAAGAAGGGACTACAGCAAAAAAAATAAAATATATTGACCTAGTATATTTAAATGAAAGAACAAAATCGAATCCTACGCTAATGATGGAAATGATATCTCTTTACTTAGAACAAACACCACCTTTAATACATACTATTAAACAAAGTTTAGCACAAAAAAATTGGACTTTATTAGGAGCCGCAGCACACAAAATGATTCCATCTTTTGCAATAATGGGGATGAGTGTTGATTTTGAAAACATGGCAAAAAAAATTCAAGATTTCGCAATAGTAGAACAAAAAACAGATGGAATTGCTACTTTGGTGTTAGAACTAGAAAAAATTTGTTTACAAGCATGTATTGAATTACAAGAAGAATTTAACATAATTAAAAATACTATTTAATGAATAATAACAATGATAAAATAAAAATATTTCTTGTGGATGATGATGCATTATTTTTAAAATCGTTAGAAATTGAATTCTTAGAAAATGCTGATTTTATAGTAGAAACTTATCCTACGGGAGAACTCTGCATAAGTAATTTATCTCACAGTCCAGATGTGGTAATATTAGATTATCAATTGGACGGTATTGTAGAAAACGCCATGAACGGACTCGAAACTTTGGATAAAGTAAAGGCTTTTAATCCAGAGATTCCTGTTGTAATGCTATCTTCTCAAGATAAAATTGAAGTGGCTGTAAATTGTATGCACCACAAAGCATTTGATTATGTAGTAAAAAGTGAAACTGCTTTTGTTCGTCTGCAAAAAATAATTACGGCTATTTTTAAATATCAAAAAATGGAAAAAGAATTAAATTGGTACATGGATCGTATGTAATCCGTTTTCCAACGTAATTTTGTTAAAATTTAATAGATAATTTAAATAAATCATCCCTCATTTGGTTGAATATTAAAACCAAAATTATTTTAAAATGCGGTATAAAGAAACATCAGATTTGGAAATTTCATTGTTGTTAAAAGCAATCGATCAGCAATACGGTTACGATTTTAGGGAGTATTCCCAAGCTCATATCAGGCGCAGGATTATGAACAGAATGGCACTATCGAAATTTGAAGATATTTCTGAAATGCAATCTAAGGTTTTGAATGATGAAACATTTGCTTCTGAACTTTTACAAGATTTGTCAATAACAGTAACAGAAATGTTTCGTGACCCAGTTTTCTACAGGTCATTACGAGAAAATGTTATTCCTATTTTAAAGACGTATCCTTTCATAAAAATATGGCATGCAGGTTGCGCTACGGGAGAAGAAGCCTACTCAATGGCTATTCTTTTGCAGGAAGAAGGCTTGTATGACAGAACAACCATTTATGCTACTGATTTTAATCAAATGGCTCTAAACCGTGCGAAAGATGGAATTTTTTCCAACAAAATGATAAAAGAGTATACTTCTAATTATCAGTTGGCCGGAGGAAAAGAATCATTTTCCAGTTATTACACTTCCAATTATGATAATGTTATAATGAATCATTCCTTAAAAAAAAATATTGTTTGGGCCAATCATAATTTGGTAACCGATAGTGTTTTTGCAGAAGTGAACTTAATATTGTGTCGCAATGTGCTGATTTATTTTGATAAAAATTTACAAAATAAAGTCCAAAATCTTTTTTACAGTAGTCTTATAAATGGTGGCGTACTCTGCTTGGGTTCTAAAGAAAGTTTACGATTTTCTGATTTATATACCCATTATTTTGAATTGGACACCAAACAACGCATCTTTAAAAAGAAATATTGAATATGCAATATGAAGCAATTGTAATAGGAGTTTCTTCTGGAGGCATGAGTGCGTTGAAAATTTTATCTTCCTCTTTGCCACTGCATTTTAATATTCCGATTATCGTAGTGCAGCATTTAAGCGCTCAATCTGATAGTCATTGGATAAAACTTTTAAGTGAAAAAAGTCAACTTAATCTAAAAGAAGTCGATGAAAAAGATGCAATTGAAAAAGGAAACATTTATATTGCCCCTCCCAATTATCATTTATTGATTGAAAAGGATAAAACGTTTTCTCTTACTATAGACGCGCGTGTAAATTTTGCAAGACCTTCAATTGACGTGTTATTTGAATCAGCAGCCGAAGCGTATACAAATAAATTAATTGGAATTGTGCTCACAGGATCTAATAGTGACGGGACAAAAGGAATTAAACGAATAAAAGACTGTGGAGGTTTAGCCATTATTCAAGACCCAAAAACAGCAGAATCTGAATATATGCCAATGTCAGCAATTGCAGCAATTGTGACAGATTACGTTTTACCATTGGAGGATATAATCAAATTATTAATACAATTAGATCAACAAAAAAAATAAAAAGCCTAAATTTTATAAATAACAGTACGAAAATGAACTTAGGAAGAAAAATCGTTATCGGATTTATTGCTTGTGCAATGGTCCTTGTCGGAGTTGCATTGTTTTCTTTTAAAAACAGTGAAAAATTTGTTGCTTCAAATACTTTGGTAAATATTTCCAATCAGGTATTGTATGAATTCGAACAAATTTTACTTACTTCTGTTGATGCAGAAACAGGAGTTCGAGGTTATGTTATAACAGGCGATGATAATTTTTTGAAGCATTATATAACCGCTGATACAAAAATAATTGAGAATATTAAAAAAATAAATAAATTAACACAAGACAATTTCAATCAACAAATTAATATCGAGAAACTTACAAAAGTGCTTCAACTGCGATTTGACAATTTAAATACCTGTGTAAACCTTCGTAAAAATAATTTTGAAAAAGCACGAGTCTTTATTGCTTCAGGCGAAGGCAAAAAAATTCAAGACGAAATACGCAAAATAATTAGTGAATCACAGCAATTAGAACGTTCGCTTCTTGCGCAAAGGACTCAAAATAGTGCGGAAGATGCCAGTAAGTTTAATATTGTTTTTGCTGTTTTACTGCTGGTTATTGTATTGATTCTTATTGTCGTCTATACCATTGTTGCTACAAATTTAAAAGCACTTAAAAATTCCGAGTCACAAACTGCCAGTAAAAATTGGTTGCTTACCGGTAACTCAGCACTTAGTGAAAAATTAATGGGAGATCAAAATATAGAACAGTTGGCAAACAATACCATAAGTTTTCTATGTAACTATTTGAAGGCCAATATTGGCGCCGTTTATCTTTTTAATGAAAACGAAAATACTCTACTGCTTAGTGGAAAATTTGCTTTTTCATCTACTAATGACACAAAAGAAAATTTTAAATTAAATGAAGGATTAATTGGTCAGGCTGCCTGGGAACAAAAGCAAATTTCAATATCAGATGTAACTGATCATCAAATTCGTATCACTTCATCCGTATTGGATGCAAAACCAAAACATCTGCTCATTACTCCTTTTTTGCTCGATGGAAAAACGATAGGCGTAATTGAAATAGGCAAGCTTGCAGAATTTAACGAAACCGAAAAAGAATTTGTAAATGTTGCTATGAGCAGTATTGCTATAAGTGTCTATACTGTGCAACAAGCTGAAGAAAAAGAAATAAGAGCCGCAGAGTTAGTTGTTGCTAACAGAGAACTCGCTTATCAAAATGAAGAAAAAGAAAAAAGAGCAGCAGAATTAGTTATTGCAAATGAAGAACTTGCCTTTCAAAATGATGAAAAAGAAAAAAGGGCTGTGGAATTAAGTTTTGCGAACAAAGAGCTTTCGAATCAAGCTGAAGAACTTCAAATTCAGCAGGAAGAACTAAGACAACTGAATGAAGAATTAGAACAACAAGCGCAAAATTTAAAACAACAGCAAGAGGAATTGCAAATGACCAACGAAGAACTGGAAGAGCAAACCCAATCATTGGAGGAGAAAAATAAAGAAGTTGAAGCCTCTAAAAATGATATTGAACAAAAAACAAAACAACTGGAAATTAGCAGCAAGTACAAATCAGAATTTCTTGCAAACATGTCGCATGAATTAAGAACACCTCTTAATAGTTTGCTTATATTATCCAAAGATTTATCCGAAAACAGAAAAAAAAATCTAGATGAAGTTCAGGTTGAAAGTGCAGAAATAATTTATAAAAGTGGTCACGATCTTTTGGTCTTAATCAATGAAGTGCTGGATCTCTCCAAGATTGAGGCTGGAAAAATGGCTATCAATATTGAAAAAGTAGCACTGAGAAATTTTACAGCTAATATTATTCGCGATTTTAAGCATCAAGCTGAGCAAAAAGGACTGGAAATACTTTGCAAACAGGCGGATAATTTACCCGAGTTTATTTACACTGATTCTCAGCGTTTGAATCAGATCTTGAGAAATCTTTTATCCAATGCGATAAAGTTCACCGAAAAAGGAAGTGTACTTATTGATCTGGAATCTAACACCGAAAATACTTTGCGTATCTCAGTTAGTGATACAGGAATTGGAATATCAGAAGACAAACAGGCAGCCATATTTGAAGCTTTTCAGCAAGCCGAAGGCGGTACTTCCAGAAAATATGGTGGAACTGGATTAGGACTTTCTATTTCACGGGAACTTGCAAAATTATTAAAAGGAGAAATAAAAGTGAAAAGTAATTTAGACAAAGGTTCTACTTTCTCACTGATAATCCCATTTGAAATTTACGCTACAGAAGAGTCTCAAAACGAAATCCCATTGAAACCTGTTTCGAATGCGCCACGTTCTGAAATTGATAGTCGATTCCTCAATTATCCAACAATAAAAGACGACAGAGATACCATAAACAGGGATGATAAAATAGTACTAATCATTGAAGATGACCAAAATTTTGCTTCAATACTTTTAAAACAAGCCAACAAAAAAGGATTCAAATGCTTGTCAGCATCTTCCGGAGAAGACGGCCTGGCCCTTGCTGCAAAATACAAACCTCAAGCCATCATTCTTGATATGGGTTTACCAGGAATCAAAGGCAGACAAGTATTGACTGAACTAAAAACAAATTCTTTGGTAAGGCATATTCCGGTTCATATCATATCGGCTGATGACCGTTCGCTGGAACCTATCCGAGAAGGCGCGGTAGAATATCTGATGAAACCAATAGCGAAAGAAAGTCTGGAACAAGCTTTTAACAGAATTCAAAATTTTGTGGATAGAAAGATAAAAAAACTGTTGATTATTGAAGACAGCGAAAATTCCAGAAAAGCAATAAAAATACTCATTGGCAGTGGTGATGTAAAATGTTATGAGGCAGCAACAGGAAAAGAGGCTTTAGAATTGTTTGAGCACAAACACATTGACTGCATCATTCTCGACATAGGATTACCAGATATGACGGGCTTTGAACTTATCCAAAAACTGGGCGATTTAAAAGGCCATAACCTACCTCCTATTATCGTTTATACAGGAAAAGAACTTACAAAAGAGGAAAATAATCTGTTGCACAAATATGCGGAGAGCATTATTATAAAAGGGATAAAATCCGAAGAACGATTGCTGGATGAAACAGCTCTTTTTCTTCACCGAACGATTAGCAATTTACCCAAATCGAAACAAATGATGATTAACAATTTGCATGATAAAGAAGCTATATTTCATTCAAAAAAAATATTATTGGTCGATGATGACATGCGAAATGTTTTTGCTTTATCAAAAATATTACAAGAACGAGGAATGGAAGTCATAAAATCCGAAGACGGCAAGAATGCATTAAAAATGTTAGAAGTTCATTCTGATATTGATTTGGTTTTAATGGATATTATGATGCCGGAAATGGACGGTTATGAAGCAATGAAACAGATACGATCTCAGATAAAATTCAGAAACTTACCGATAATTGCCCTAACGGCTAAAGCGATGAAAGACGACAAACAGAAATGTATTGATGCAGGCGCCAATGATTACATCACGAAGCCAATTGATGTTGAACGTTTGTTATCATTAATGCGTGTGTGGTTAAGCAAATAATCAAACATTTTCAAGAAGGCGATATACAGCCATCATCATACGTTGCATTTTTTGATTGATATTTTGATATTCAAAGAAAACACTCAACTCTTAAACTTTTGTTTTACAATTAAAAATGGAAATAAATAGCCCTGTTAAAATTTTATTGGTCGATGATTTACCAGAGAATTTGTTTGCCTTAGAAGTAATACTTTCTAATGAAAATTATTTGTGTGTCAAAGCAAATTCCGGAAATGAAGCCTTAAAAATTCTACTTCACCAACAAGACTTTGCCATCATATTAATTGATGTGCAAATGCCTAAGATGGATGGATTTGAAACCGTAGAACTAATTCGACAAATCGATAAACTTAAACATGTACCGATAATTTTTTTAACGGCCAGCATGGATAACTCTTTACAAATTTTTAAAGGATATGAGGCCGGTGCTGTAGATTATATGATTAAACCTATTTCGCCTGAAATATTAAAAGCGAAAGTAGCTGTTTTTGTGGATTTGCACACAAAAAATCAGGAATTATTAGTTCAAGCGCAGCAATTGAAAAAACTGAATACCGACCTTAAAGTCCAAAAATTACGTTCTGAATATTCTTTAAGTCTAATTGAAGCAAGTCATGATCCATTATTTGCCATCAATCCGGAAGGGAAAATAACCGACATGAATAATGCATCGGTTAAAGAAACCGGTATCGCTCGACAGCAATTAATTGGAACAGATTTTTTTAATTATTTTACTGAACCAAAAAAGGCTCGCAAATTATACCAAAAAGTATTTGAAAAAGGATTTATTGCAGATTGTCCATTAATCCTTTGTCATAAAAATGGCAAATTGAATGATGTATTATTCAATGGAGCAGTATATAAAGATGATAAAGGAAATGTACTTGGAGCGGCCATTGTTGCACGAGATGTGACCAATCAAAAAAGAGCTGAAAGAGAATTACTTGAAGCTAAAATTTCAGCAGAATCAGCCACCAAAATTGCTGAAGAAGCTAAAATTAACGCGGAAAATGCTGCGATTACAGCTGAAAGTGCCGTAAAAGCAAAACAGCGATTCTTGTCGAATATGAGTCACGAAATCCGTACACCAATGAATGCGATCATCGGATTTACAAAAGTGATACTGAGAACGGAATTGACAGACAAGCAAAAAGAATATTTAAGCGCCATAAAAATAAGTGGTGATGCTTTAATTGTCCTCATTAACGACATACTCGATTTGGCAAAAGTTGATGCCGGTAAGATGACATTTGAGAAAACGCCATTCAAAATGAAATCTTCAATCACGGCAATGCTTCATTTATTTGAAAACAAAATTCAGGAAAAAAACTTAAAACTTATTAAGGAATACGATAATAAAATTCCAGATGTTCTGATTGGAGATCCGATTCGTTTGCATCAAATTGTTTTAAATTTAGTAAGTAATGCCGTTAAATTTACATTTCAAGGGAAAATTACGGTAAGTGTCGATTTATTGCATGAAGATGATGAAAAAGTAATACTCAAATTTGCCATAACGGACACCGGAATTGGTATTTCTGAAGAAAAAATAGGAACTATATTTGAAAATTTTCAACAGGCAACTAGCGGAACTTCCTTATTATATGGTGGAACTGGACTTGGTCTTGCTATTGTGCAGCAATTAGTAGAACCTCAAGGAGGAAGTATTTTTGTAAATAGTATTATTCATGAGGGTTCAACATTTAGTTTCACCTTGCCTTTTCAAAAAACAAACGCAGATGCAGAATTGGAAAATGAAGAAGAATTATTAGATGCAGAAATAAATAATATAAAAGTATTAATAGTTGAGGATATTCCGCTAAATCAATTATTGATGAAAACATTGTTAGATGATTTTGGATTTGAACGAGACATTGCTGAAAATGGGCAAATAGCTATCGAAAAAATAAAAGAAAAAGATTACGAAATTATATTAATGGACTTACAAATGCCAGTTATGAATGGATTTGAAGCTACAGAATACATTCGTAAAACGATGAATTTATCTATTCCTATTATTGCGTTAACTGCTGATGTAACTACCGTGGATTTAGCTAAATGCAAAGCCGTTGGGATGAATGATTACATTGCGAAACCCGTTGATGAAAGACTACTCTATAATAAGATAGTTAACATATTAAAGAAGCCAAAACATATAAAAATTGGGAAAATTCCAATAAAGCATACTAAAATTATTAACGATAAAGAGGTAGCAAGTAAAAAGACAAAATACACCAATCTGGAATACCTACATCATAGAACAAAATCAAATCCAGCACTATTTAAGGAAATGATAATTTTATATTTGGCACAAACTCCAGCACTGGTAACTACAATGAAGCAAAGTTTAGCCAATGAAAATTGGTGTTTATTAGGCGCTTCCGCACATAAATTGATACCTTCCTTTTCAATAATGGGAATCAGTTCAAATTACGAAAATATGTCAAAGAAAATTCAGGAATTAGCGACAGCACCAGACAAAACAAAAGAGATACATGAACTAGTGCAGCAACTTGAAGATGTTTGCCTCCAAGCCTGTAACGAATTGAGGGAAGAACTTGATACAATTTAAAACGGATAAAAATAAAAAGATAAAGCCGCTACCAAAAACATAACTAAAAAAAAAACTCTAATAAGACAAAATTAAATTTATTTTTCCTTCATTGTCAATGTTTTACAAATAAATATATGATGTAAAGATTTATTCGATTTATTTTAAACTGTGAATGATATAACTTTTATTAACAATTGTATAACATTTTTGCTGTTCAATCAAAATACATTTGTTAAGTAATTATGATCTCCCCAAAACGAAATATTAATTATTCAAAGGTGTTTGTTTGAAACCATATTAGTTAAAAACTTACATTAAAAAAAGTATAAATTTTAAAAATCAAAATCATGAATTTAAAAAGAATTTTTGGAGCATTACTTACTGCTCTTGGAATAGGTGGACTTATTTACACTGCAGTTATATTTGCAAGTACTTCAGGTGAAACAACAGATGTTAAATCGTTAATCATTTACGGTGTACTTGGTATCCTTTTCTTCATTTCCGGAATCAGCTTAGTGCGTACAACAAAAGACGAATCATAAATTATTTTTCTGAAAATTTGATTGTTATTGCATGAAAAACCAATTCAATTAATGAGAAAAATAATTTATTATTACTTTGACCATAAGTTTTTAATATTACAATAAAATGATTGAAGTGCGTTTTTCTAGTAAAAACAGAATACATTCAAATATCATTTTTACAAAACAAATTCTCTCTGCTTTTTATGTGCAGAGAGAATTTATTTTTTAGGCTTAAATGTCTTTTTCTATTTCCTGAATTGTGATTTAAAACAGATCCGTTAAAGTTCTCCCTGCTCCTCAAATCATATTTTATAGTCTTGCAAGCATACCCTTTTTACTGGATTGGCCATTTTAATTTTTATACTAAACCGACTCATTTAGGAAATTCTCTTATTTTGATGCTACAATTAGCTGTCAACAAAAAATAAACTACAATAAATAATATGAATTCTCCATATCAAATTTAAAATCAAACCATGAAAATAGCCGTCTTTAGTACAAAACCATACGACCGAGAATATTTAGACAAGTTTAATACGGATCATAAACACGAGTTAGTTTATTTTGATGCACCATTGAATAGTGAAACTACCAATTTGGCGATAGGATTTGAAGCCGTTTGTGTCTTCGTAAATGACACAATCGATAAAAAAGCAATCGCAAAATTAGCAGAAATAGGTATAAAACTTATTGATTTGCGTTGCGCAGGCTTCAACAACATTGATCTTGAAGCAGCTGCAAAACACAACATTAAAGTAATGCGGGTTCCCGCTTACTCTCCGCAAGCTGTTGCAGAACATGCTGTAGCATTGATTTTAACTTTAAATCGCAAAACGCACAAAGCATACAATAGAGTTCGGGAAAGTAATTTTTCATTAGAAAATCTTACTGGATTCAATCTTCATGAAAAAACGGTTGGCGTAATTGGGACTGGGAAAATTGGTGCCGCTTTTTGCCAAATAATGTTAGGGTTTGGTTGCAATGTTATTGCTTACGATGTTATTGAATCCGAGAAATTAATAAAAAAAGGTGTTATTTACAGAACTTTGGATGAACTTTTTAAAAATTCTGATATCATCTCGCTGCACTGCCCTCTTACCACTGACACAAAATACCTTTTTGACAAGACAGCATTTTCTAAAATTAAAAAAGGCGCTATGTTGATAAATACCAGCCGTGGCGCTTTAATTAAAACATCGGATGCTATTGAAGCTTTAAAAAAAGAACAATTGGGTTATTTAGGGATAGACGTTTATGAACAAGAAGAGAATTTATTTTTTAAGGATTTATCCGAAAGCATTATTCATGATGATTTAATTGAGCGATTAATGGCTTTTCACAATGTATTAATTACACCACATCAGGGATTTTTTACCATTGAAGCACTAGACCAGATTGCTATTACTACCTTGAATAACTACACTGATTTTGAACAGGGTTTACCCTTAAAAAATGAAGTAAAACAGTAGATATGTATAGCAAATTTCCATAGTGATATGTGTGAATGTTACAACTCATTTGGAATATTATGTAATGAATTTATCAATGTAAAACAATAACTTTACTATATTATTTTAATGTAAAACCTAAATTAAAACACTTGAAAAGTACAATCACCAAAATGGATAAAAAAACCATATTGCACAAAGCGAAAGGAAATTCAGACGAAACCATTCTTGAAACAAGCAAGGGTTGTCGCAATGTTTTTTTAGAGGAATTAAAAGAAATTTACTTTTCTGAAAAAGCGTTAATTATCTCAATTCCCATATTAGTTAAGAACGCTGCTACCGAAGAATTAGCTGACGCACTCAAAGTACACTTACAATTTACAATTGACCATATTAAGCGCCTTGAAGAGTTTTTTACTTCCATAGGTGAAATAAATATTATGTCAAAATACGAAGCAATGTACGGTTTAACAACTCCGTAAAAAATATAAGACACTACTACCAATCCTTTTTAAAAATAAAAGATGGCTATTCAAACTGTAAACCCCTTTACCAATGAAGTCATAAGGTCATTTGATGAAATGAATGATGAATCTGTCGATATGTTTATTGCACAATCTGTAAAAACATTTAATTCATGGAAACAAACTAGTTATAAGTATCGTGCTGTAATATTGCATAAAGTTGCTGCTTTTATGAGTGATAAAAAAGAACATCTAGCTAAAATTATATCGTTAGAAATGGGCAAATTAATTGTTCAAACAGAAGGTGAAATTTTATTAAGTGCTGATATTTTTGATTCCTATTCAACTAACGCGGAGACATTTTTGGCAGATAAGCATCCAAAACCAAAATATGGTGATGCTTATGTACGTTGCAGCCGTATAGGAGCTATTTTTGGTGTTGAGCCATGAAATTTTCCTTTTTATAAAGTGGCCAGATTTTCGGCTCTAAACATTATGGTTGGAAATATAGATTTTATAAAACAGGCATCCATGGTGGAACAATGCACTATTGCAATTGAAGATTTATTTAATGAGGCTAATGCGCCAAATGGTCTTTAGAAGAACCTATTAATTTCTGGAAAACGAGCATCGTATTTAGTTGCTGATAAAAGAATAAAAATATATTTTGTTAGGTAGCATTTTTTCTGATTTGCCAGATTGGCGTAACGGCATCAAGAACATAGGGGTTTTCCAATCTTCCGCCTATGACCAACGAATAGGTACACGAGCTTGATACCCGTTAATTAGAACGATAAAAAAATGTTGCCTAACTTATATTTTAGTTTTTAGTGTTATAAAAAATTTTGTTTAAAATTATCATTAGACGAAAAGTTTATTTAGAGAATACTTCATCCTTTGTAAGTATAAAATTAAAGTTCCCAAACATAATAAAAATCATGTTCAAACGGAATTAAAGCTAACTGTAGTTTTAGATTTTTAAAACGATTCTTATCTCAAAGATTTTTAAAGCTTTAGATCCATCTCTAAAGACTACAACTTTATTTTGAAAGATATTTTTAATTAATATAATATAAGTATCTTTATGTCAACAACATAAGCTTAAATAAAATGAAAACATACGAATTATTTACACCAAAAAAATTAGGTTCCATCGATTTGAAAAACAGAATTGTGATGGCGCCAATGACAAGATGCAGAGCGATTGGAAATGTTCCTAATGAATTGATGGCTAAATATTACAATCAGCGTTCGAGTGCAGGCCTTATTATAACTGAAGGGACATCACCGTCGCCTAATGGATTAGGATACGCTAGAATTCCTGGTATTTTTAATGCTGAACAAGTAGAGGGCTGGAAAAAAACTACTGCTGTCATTCATAAAAACGGAGGAAAAATAATAGTTCAATTAATGCACTCCGGAAGAATTAGCCATCCTTTAAACATGCCAAAAGACTCCTTAATACTGGCCCCTTCTCAGGTAAAAGCAGCGGGGCAAATGTGTACAGATGCAAATGGTTTACAAGATTTTGTTGTACCTAATGAAATGACCCGTCAAGATATTTTACACGCCAAAACAGAATATATTTCTGCAGCTGAAAATGCGCTATTTGCAGGATTTGATGGTGTAGAATTACATGCTGCCAATGGATATTTATTAGAAGAATTTCTTTCTCCGGTTAGTAATATTCGAACAGATGATTATGGAGGAAGTGTAGAAAACCGTTGCAAATTTGTAATTGAAGTGGCTGCGGCCGTTGCTCAAGCGATTGGAAAAGAAAAAACCGGAATACGGCTATCGCCCTATGGAGTTGCCAGCGATATGCCACATTATCCTGAAATTGAAGCTACTTATGATTATTTATCTAAAGAGCTTAACAAACTTGATATTGCCTACATTCATCTTGTGGATCATTCCGCTATGGGTGCTCCTGAAGTTCCTCTGGAAATCAAAAAATTAATTCGTCAAAATTTTAAAAATACCATGATTATTTGCGGTGGTTATACAAAGGAAAGTGCCGAATCAGCTCTAGAATCCGGACTTACAGATCTTGTTGCTTTTGGAAGACCTTTTATTAATAATCCTGATTTAGTAGAAAGATTCCAAAATGATTGGCCTTTATCCGAGGAACTTGATATGGACTTATTTTACACAGCAGATGAAAAAGGATATACTGACTATCCGTTTTACAAAATTTGACTGTAACAAATTTTTACCTCTTAAATAATGTTTTACAGAAACTCTCAAAAGCTACTTAAAATGAAAGACATATCCCAATTGCTAGCTTTGTTAGGAGATGAGAAAGACGCTTTGTTAAATCACGTTTGTAAAACAATTATAAAAGATCAGCTTCACTTGCCGAATCCTTCCCATATCGATACTGTTTTTTTACAAAGCAATCGAAATGCGCAAACAATTAGGAGTTTAGCACAATTGTACCATCATGGTCAACTTTCGGACACTGGATACCTTTCAATTTTGCCTGTAGATCAGGGAATTGAGCATACTGCAGGAAGTTCTTTTGCTCCAAATCCAATCTATTTTGATCCGGAAAATATCGTCAAGTTAGCTATTGAAGCGGGTTGTAATGCAGTTGCTTCCACGATGGGCGGTCTTGCAATGCTATCCAGAAAATATGCTCATAAAATTCCATTTATGGTAAAAATTAATCACAACGAATTAATGACTTACCCCAATAAATACGATCAAATCATGTTTGGGAGTGTTCGAGATGCTTGGAACATGGGTGCTGTGGCCGTAGGAGCCACCGTTTACTTTGGCTCAGCTGAATCCGACAGGCAAATAATTGAAGTGGCAAAGGCTTTTGAAGAAGCACATACTTTAGGAATGGCAACTATTCTTTGGTGTTATTCCAGAAATGATGCCTTTATAAAAGACAACATAGATTATAATACCGCGGCGGACATTACCGGTCAAGCTAATTATTTGGGAGTTTCTATACAAGCAGATATCATTAAGCAAAAACTACCAACCAATAATGGAGGTTTTAGTTCAATACAATTTGCCAAAACAAATCTGGAAATGTATACAAAATTATCTAGCTCAAATCCCATAGATTTATGTAGATATCAAGTAATGAATTGTTATTCAGGACGTATTAGTATGATTAATTCCGGCGGAGAATCAAAAGGCGAAACTGATTTGGCAGAAGCCTTAAAAACAGCTGTAATAAATAAAAGAGCAGGTGGAGCGGGAATAATTATGGGTAGAAAAGCTTTTCAAAGACCTTTTAGCGAAGGCGTACAACTCATTCAGGCAGTACAAGAAATTTATTTAGCCAAAGAAGTTTCGATAGCCTAACCCTCAGATGGAGTTTTTATTCCAAATTAGTTAATAGAAATTACATTTGTAAAATACAAGATGATGTAATTTGAAAAGCTATTTTTTTAAATTACCACAGTATGAACAAAAAAGAAATAAAATATTTAAAAATATTGATTACCATTATTTTACAACAAAAAAAGGTGTGAAAGATGTAACTTATTCTTCTAATTTTATAATACTCTTTCAGAGGAATGCAATGATCTTTGTAATATAAAATTTTCTCGATAAGCATGATTTAAACTTCAAATGTCTTAACGGTATAATAAAAACTATATTTTTTGATACGATAATATTATTCAAATAAAATTAAGAAAATATGAAACTTCAAATAGGGATTACAGAAGCACATTTAAAAAACAGCATTTCGATCTTGTCTTCAATTTTGGCAAATGAAATGACTTTATATATCAAAGTAAGAAAATTTCATTGGAATGTATCCGGTCAAAGTTTTATGGAACTTCACAAATTGTTTGAAGGACAATATATTCAGCTGGAAGTTTCTATTGATGAAACCGCAGAGCGTATTAGCAAATTGGGTGGAAAAACGATTGGTACAATGAAAGAGTTTTCAGAGCTAACGATTATTATGGAATCTCCAAATCAATATCCAGGTCAAAAAGAAATGCTAAAAGAGCTTTTAGAAGATCATGAAACGTTAATCATTCAGTTAAGAAAAGATGTTGATGCAAGCGCTGATGAAAATAAGGATGCGGGAACTGCTGATTTCTTAACAAGTTTGATGTTAGCGCATGAAACGATGGCTTGGACATTGAGAAGATATTTAGAATAACTTAAAAAATACAATATTATAAATGGAAAATTTAGAATCAGAAGTTTATATAATTTCTAGAAGTAATTGCAGAGTTGGAAAAATAACTGCCAAAAAACATGTTGAAGAAAATCAACTGATACAAGAAACCGACTGTCAAAAGTAATTAGAACGACAGAAGAAAATGATGAGTCATTATCCTTTTATGACTGTATTATATGAATTAAAGTGCTTTACTCTTTTTCAAACAACTTAGAACCATTTAAAAAACAATTTCAAAACTGTCTCCTTGAGCTGTTAATAGAAAGAATTTTTTAGGTGGTTTTTTTGCTTTATGTGTTCTGCTTTAACTCACGTTCTCGCTCAAATTTATAAAGCTAAAGCTATCAAAATGTGTGAATGATACAACTTATTGCCATAGTTCTGTAACAAATAATGCTGCGGTGTTAATGACCTTTGTATAAACAATGTAACAAAAATGAAAATGAAAAAAATCCTTTTATTAAGTACGTGCTTAGCATTTACTTTAATATCGAAAGCACAAACGGAAGACAAGAAATGGAACGTTGGTCTTCATGGCGGTGTAACACAATACCAAGGTGATTTAGGAAATAATTTTTACAAAACTGATAAAGCATTTTACGGTTTTGGTGGTGTTTCTGTTTCTAGATATTTAGGTCGTTATTTCGATTTAAACTTTTTAGCATCAAAAGGAACAATTGGTTACAATAATGGTCCTTCAGGAAGTTTTAAAAGCGATTTTAATTCGGTTGCGTTAAATTTGAGATTTAACATGACAGGTCCTGAATCTTTTGTAAGGCCGTACGCATTTGCGGGTGTCGGAGCAATATTATTTGACAAAGATTTAAACTTTGATCAAGACAGAATTGATTACGCATTACCTACAGCGGGTGGTGGTTTAAATTTCAGATTAAGTGATGTGATTACATTGAATTTACAAGAAACATTTAGTTTTTCTAATAAAGACAGAAGAGATGGTGTTATAAATGGTAAAAAAGATGCTTATTTATCTCACATGGCTGGTTTGACTTTCAATTTAGGAGAGAAAAAAGATGCTGACAATGATGGTGTTTCAGATCGTAATGATACGTGTCCTGGAACTCCGGCTGGTGTAATTGTTGATAATAATGGTTGTCCATTAGACAGAGACAAAGACGGTGTTGCCGATTATTTAGATACTTGTCCAGATGTTGCAGGATCAGAATTATTAAACGGTTGTCCAGATTCAGATAATGATGGTGTTGCTGATATAAATGATAAATGCCCAGATACTAAACCGGGAATTAAAGTAGATGCAACTGGTTGTATTATGGATAATGACAAAGATGGAATTACTAATGATCTAGACCGTTGTCCAGATGTTGCTGGTCCAATGAGTTTAAATGGTTGTCCGGATTCTGACGGAGATGGTGTAGCTGATATGGATGACCGTTGTCCTGCTGTAAAAGGAACTATGGAAAACAAAGGATGTCCTGAAATTACAAAACAAGATGTTGAAAGAATAACTTATTTAGGAAGTAAAATTTTCTTTGAAAACAATAGTGCCAAATTAAAAGTTGGATCATTAGTTCAATTAGATGAGTTGGTTAACATCATCAATAAATATGATGCTTCTAACCTAGTTATCGAAGGACATGCTGATAGCAATGGTAGCGATGCCTTGAATTTAGAGTTATCTCAAAAACGTACTGAATCTGTTAAAAATTATTTAATGGAAAAAGGTATTTCTGGATCAAGAGTTACAGCAGTTGGTTATGGTGAAAGTAAACCGATCGCTACAAATGCAACGGCAATTGGGCGTGCTAAAAATAGAAGAGTAGAGTTGAAAATGACCTACGAAAAATAGTAAGATTAGGTTGGGTTTTTGGTTTGGTTAGTTGAAGGGCTGTTGGAAACAACAGCCCTTCTTTTGTGCTCTGTGATTAAAGTCTAAAGAAAATAGAATAAAATAATATCCTATTTTGTTGTTTACAGGTCATAAATTACAAACATCTCTCTCATTATGAGATGTGTAAAATTTAAAAGTAAAGAGATTGAGGTATAAGAATAACTTCATTGAAAAGATCCTAATAACACTACAAGAAAATATTGGCGTTGAGTTTTTTTGCCGGATCTAAACATAAGATTAAGTAAATGACATCTATTTTTGAAGTCAGTGCAAAACTATTAAACGTTGCTATTATAGTCGGAGCGAAATCGGGATCTAATCCCTTGCTGCAACTTAAGGAAGAGTTCCTACAACCCGTTTAAAATATTATTCCAAAGAGGTTTCGCAGCAATCAGAACTTTACAAAAGGAACATAATAAATGAATTGATTTATTTTGAAGAGCAAAACAATACTATAATTTGTAAAAAGACTTTTCAGAATTTTTTTAAAGATAGTGGGCTAAGGATGGATAAGAGCTCGACGTTTTTTTAAAGGAAAACCAAACAAGAATCAATTTGAATTAAAACAAGATCTAATAAAAAACCTGACAAAATTGGAACACACGAATATATAAACGTGTGTTTTGAAGACGAAAGTCATTTTGGACTTACTCCTAATGTTCCTAATACTTGGCAAGCAGAAAAAAATCCGATATTATTACTGTTTATTGAAGGAAAATATCTAAATGTGATTGGATTTATGACTCGTAAAAATAAATTTTACTTTGCAGCCCATGAAACAACTTTTAATTCTGATAAAATGATTAGTTTCAGGAATAGTTTTGCTAACCAAACCGTCAAAAAAAAAGATTGTGATTTTTGTTAACTCACCAATACAAAATTCAAAAAAATTTATGGCTACAATTAAAGAATGAAATGAAAAAGAAATTTCGATTTACTCTTTACAACCATATCCTCAAGAATTGAACCTTACAGAAATATTGTGCCGAACAATAAAGTATTAACAATTGAATTTTAATATCTATACCACTTTTCAAAATTTGAAGAATAGATTATCTCGTATATTGGATAATATTGATTTAAAGTACAATTTTAAATTTTAGCTATTAGTTAGTTTTCAAAGTAAAATAATTGCGGCAAATAAACTGTAAATAATGTAACTAATTTTAAAATTTATATAACACTTTTAATAAATAAGAAACAGATCTTTATAATTCAGATTTCTCCGGAACTTAATCCATATGATGTTTTTTTTTAAAATTTTATCAATGATATATTTATATAACTCACATGGTAGCTTTAAAAAAAGAAGGTATTAAAATTCAGAAAACGTTGTTCGATTTTAAAAATGGAGGAGCCCCAAATCCTGTATAAATAAACGAAGGAATTAACAATCATTTCTTTACTGAATGGTAAGCAATGGTAATTATTGTAATGTTACAGTACATATAATAAACAACTTACCATTTCATTATTAAGCATGTCCTTCAATTGAAAAAAACATTGACTGTCTATAATCTATTGATATTAAAGATACTATAAAAGGCTTTATTTATTCAGCTTGTAAAGCATTGTTTGATTTACATGAGGCCACAATGAAATAGAACTATTACCGTATCCTTTCTTTAAACCCAAATTGAGTTGAAGATTAAAAGGATAAGTAGATAATATATTTCCCTTTAGATATTGCTTTATTTAGAGATAATCTTTCTAAAAATTATGATACAGTCCATAAATAGGCAATTTGTTTCGCGCTTAATTAGAATTACTTAAAGAATTAATCCTAAATTATAGATAATGATCAATAAAATCAAGGTTAAACGTCAAAATATCCAATTTAAAAGCATCCTATCAAAAGCTTATGTGAATGAGTCAAACAATTTACTGCTAGTAGGTACAAAAAAAGAGTTGCCCGAAATCTTATTTATTACAACATATCCTGCTCGAGAATGCGGTATAGCTACCTATTCCCAAGATTTGATTAAAGCGTTGAATAATAAATTCAAGGATTGTTTTAAAATAACAATTTGTCCTTTAGAATCTAACAATGAGCAACATGTTTATACTGATTCCATAAAATATTTACTAAATACCGATCATCCGAATGGTTTTAGTAATTTGGCGAATAAAATTAATACTAATGTCAATCTTCAGATGGTATTAATTCAGCATGAGTTCGGGTTATTTAAAAATAATGAAGCCGATTTAAAACAGTTTCTGAAAATAGTTCAAAAACCTGTTATCATTGTATTCCATACAATATTACCCAGGCCAAATCCATGCTTGCAAGCAAATGTTCAAGAAATAGTACAAGAAGCGCATTCCATTATTGTAATGACTAATTCGGCTGCTGATCTATTAGTAAAAGACTATGATGTTGCTGCAGATAAAATCACAATAATTCAACACGGGACTCATTTAGTTCCTCATTCTGACAAAGAGGAATTAAAAATAAAATATAAATTAAGTGGAAAAAAAATACTTTCTACTTTTGGATTGTTAAGCTCTGGAAAAAGCATTGAAACCACTTTAGATGCGTTACCACAAATTATAAAAAAGAATAAAGACGTAATATTCTTAATTATTGGAAAAACCCATCCATCTGTTATAAAAGAAGAAGGCGAAAAATACCGTTTGATGCTTCAAGCTAAGATTGAAGACTTACAACTTCAGGAACATGTTCAATTTATAAATCATTTTCTGCCGTTACCAAATCTTTTAGAATACTTACAACTTACTGATATTTATTTATTTACTTCCAAAGATCCAAATCAAGCGGTAAGTGGAACCTTTTCGTACGCTATTAGTTGTGGTTGCCCAATTATTTCTACTCCTATCCCCCATGTGTGTGAAGTATTAAAAAATAATGTTGGAATTATCATTGATTTCAACAATCCTAAACAATTGGCTAAAAAAACAAATATTCTATTGCTAGACGAGCAGTTGAGAAAGAATA
The DNA here is from genome assembly GCF_049896525.1 of Flavobacterium sp. DSR3-2. NCBI lineage: Bacteria > Pseudomonadati > Bacteroidota > Flavobacteriia > Flavobacteriales > Flavobacteriaceae > Flavobacterium > Flavobacterium sp. DSR3-2. The sequence continues at coordinate 83,233 of NZ_JAFCUM010000011.1, read as the reverse complement.
TGGGATCAAACGGTTTGCATAAAATAGCTCCTACCGCTTGGGAAAATGCAGCAATTGCTCATGCTATGTTATTTGAAAAAATTGGAGAAGAAAACTTCCACTTGCGTTATAAAATTCCAAAAGTCAATCTGGATCATATAAAAAAGCTCACGAAACCTTTTGGAATGATTCAGTTTTCGAAAATTAATCAGCCTGATATTGACTCGGGATACACTTTAGATGACAATGCCAGAGCAATGGTAGCTATGTGTCAACAGTATGAATTAACAAAGGACGAGGAGAATTTAAAATACATTCAGATCTATTTTGACTTTATAAAGTATTGTTTACAGCCTGACGGATATTTTCTAAATTATGTAGATGAAGAATACCTTTTTACAGCGCAAAATTATACTACAAACTTGGAAGATTCAAATGGAAGAGCGATATGGGCTTTGGGCTATTTAAATTCAATTGGTGCTATTCTTCCCGAAGAGTTAGCAAAAGATGCTGACGTTACAATGCAACGAGCCTTATTAAAAGTGCTTGAAATTCATTCCACTCGAGCTATGGCTTTTATAATTAAAGGGATCTATTATTACAATATAAATAAAGTATCAGAGCAAAACATTTCTACAGTTAAGGCGCTAACCAATAGGTTAGTACAAATGTACACACACGAAACAGAAAAGGAATGGACGTGGTTTGAAAGTTATCTTACTTATGGTAACAGTATTTTGCCTGAAGCTATGCTTTGTGCTTGGTTAGTCACAGGAAAATTAATTTATAAGGAAATTGCAAAAACATCTTTTGACTTTCTTCTTTCTGAAATTTTTGTAGAAAACCGGATTCGGGTAATTTCTAATAAAGGGTGGCTTAACAAAGAAAATAAATTGGCTCCGAGTCCTATAGGAGGCGAACAACCTATTGATGTCGCGTATACTATTCTTGCTTTAGGGAAATTTGCTCTTGTTTTTGAAAATGAGCAATATCTTCAAAAAATGGAAACCGCTTTTAATTGGTTTTTGGGAAACAATCATTTATACCAAATTATTTACAATCCTTGCACTGGCGGATGTTATGACGGATTAGAAGATAATTATGTAAATCTAAATCAAGGTGCGGAGTCAACTGTGAGCTATTTGATGGCAAGATTAACTGTAGAAAAATCTTTGAAAAGAGAAATAAAAAATATTCCTATAAAAATTTGAAATACAAATAATTTCACAAAATTTCCTTCATTCAAAATCAATGTGACTTATTAATATGATTTACAAAAATGTAATTAAATAAATTTATGTAAATTTATACAATTATTAAAAAAAACAACCACCTGAACTTTAGACTTTTACAATTATAGTTGCCGATATTAAAGCATGTTACATGAATAAATCCAAAAACAAATCATCATGACAGCATTGAAATAATTAGGAATTTAGATGGATCAGTACTAGCGGATCTAATGGAACTAACATTAAATTATTTCGAAATTGAAACTTATGAATCAAAGTTTCTAAACAAGGAAAAAATAAATATTTAGCAAAAAACGAGAATTTCATGCTTTCAAAAGATCCAAAACAATTGTACAACTATTACAAAAAATTGGCGAAACAATTAAAAACTAAAAACGCGTAATTCTTTTTGGTCTTACGGATGCAAAAGTAGCTTTTTTGGATCTAGTTAGTGGAAATAAACATTTTCTTAAAATTGAATTCAAAATCAAAAACATTGATAAGCTGAAATTAAATCCGCGACATAATTTTGCCTAAAAATATTTTTCTGAAGCATAATCTTATACTAAAAAATAACTTTTAAAATAATTAACTTTTAAATAAATATAAATGAAAAGCAAAACCATAGGAATTATACTGATTGTTTTAGGAATATTAATGTTGCTTTACAATAGCTTTAATTTTACAACTACAGAAAAAGTGGTTGACATAGGCCCTATTGAAATAAATAAAGAAGTAAATCATCCAATTGCCTGGTCGCCCATAATAGGTATTGTACTTGCTGTAGGTGGTGTTGTTTTGCTAGTGTTTGGTACTAAGAAAAATTATTAAATTAAGGAAATCATTTTTATTTACGTGTGAATAATATAACTTTTTACAATATTTATATAACAGATTTATTGCTTTGATTGTGAAATTTGTATTGTATTATAATCAAAAAAAAACATACAATGACAATTCAACTAAATTTAGATATTAAAAAAATATTCATTAACGCTTTAGCTTTAATCGTGTTTTTATCGTTTGCCTCATGCAGCAAAAATATTGCTTTTCAAAACTCTTCAATAGTTCCGGCTGCGCAAGGAAAAGTGAGTGTTAAAAAAGACAGTAATAAGAACAATGCAATCAAAATAGAAATTACAAATTTAGCAGAAGTAACCAGATTACAACCTTCTAAAAATGTATACGTTGTTTGGATGGAAACGGAAGATTCTGTTGTGAAAAATATTGGACAAATAAAAAGCGACACTGGTTTTATGTCATCAAAACTTAAAGCGAATTTTGAAACCGTTACATCATTTGCACCAGTAAAAATATTCATTACAGCTGAGGACAACGCAGATGTTCAGTACCCGGGAATGCAACTTGTTCTTACAACAAATAAATTTTAATTTCATATAAAAGTAATTTGTAGGAACTACTATTCTTGTTGACATGATTCTTGAGTATTATTAATAAATTGAAAAGAACCTTATAATACTGTCACTATTTTAAAACTGAGAAATGACTTTCCTAGCAGTTGGAATAAATTGATTAAAAAAATAGGTTTCATTTCTTTTATTAATCAACAATTCTCTCCCGAAAACCATCCTTTCAGTTCGTTTAATACCTAATAATTAAGATGATGAATAAAGAAAAATCAATTGTAGTGTTAAATAATCTTATTGAAATCAACAATGAAAGAATTGAGATTTATAAAACAGCTAAAAAAGTAACTGAAGAGAACGATTTAAAAGATTTGTTTTCCGAATTCCAGAAAACAAGCGCAATTTTCAAATCAGAACTTGTTGAAGAGGTGCAGAAAATGGGAGGAGTTCCTGTTAAGGTGGCCAGAAATAAAAGTTTATTGGTAAGGGTTTGGATTATTTTTAAATCAAAACTCATGGGGCAAGAAAGAGAAGACATTTTAAACACTCTTGAATACAATGAATTTGTGGCTATAAAAAGTTATAAGGATACCTTGTCTGACAACTTGGACCATCTTACCGCTGAACTTCATATTATGCTTAAATCACAACAAATTTTGTTAACAGCACATCATGATAAAGTTAAAAAATTAGGTGATTTGATGTTATCGTAAGTAAAATATGCTGCGAATTTTACTCAATTTTTCATTCGATTACTTAAAATTTTCAAACATTTAGAATTTAATTATTAGTACAATCAGATAGGTATTTCAAATTTAAGTACAAATCTTTTAAAAATATTAGGTAGTAATTCTGTTAATTAATTTTGTAAAAGCCAAATTCATACTTTTCATAAGCTAAAAAAAAATCACAAAATTCTTTTTATTTTGAATATTTCAAATAATAGTAAAGTATTTCACGGATTATGCTACACAAAGACGATTATGATAAGTCACTAGATTAACCAACCTAAATTTCCTTGACGATATCCTTTCTCCGCGACCAGATGAAATTATTTGCCTTCAAAAAATCAAAAAATAATATTAATGATAAATGAATAACATAGTAACCACAAAAAAGGAGAGTCTAACGATCTATTTAAAAGAAACTTTTAATGATGTAGGCAAAGTTACGATGTTCTCCGCACGCTTCTTTAAGGAAGTAGTTAAGCCTCCGTATGAAATGAAGGAGTTTATTAAGCAATGTTACGTTATTGGTTACAAATCATTACCATTAGTGACTATTACGGGTTTCATAATGGGACTAGTTCTTACATTGCAATCGAGACCTACTTTAGCTAAGTTTGGTGCAGAATCCTGGTTACCTAGCATGGTAGCGTTATCCCTTATCAGAGAAATAGCTCCTGTAATAACCGCTTTAATTTGTGCAGGAAAAGTTTCCTCAGGTATTGGTGCCGAATTAGGTTCCATGAAAGTAACAGAACAAATTGATGCCATGGAAGTTTCAGCCATAAATCCTTTCAAATATTTAGTAGTTACCCGAATTTTAGCAACAACGCTTATGATTCCGTTATTAGTAATTTATGCTGACGGTGTTGGAGTTTTAGGTGGATATTTTGGAATCAATATCCACAGTGAAGTGAATTTATATCGATATCTGGCCCAGGTTTTAGAATCGATAGCTTTTTTAGACATTTTCCCAGCAACCATAAAAACTTTTTTCTTTGGCTTTTTTATCGGAATGATTGGCTGTTACAAAGGATTTAATGCGGCTAATGGAACAGAAAGTGTTGGTAAAGCCGCTAACTCTGCAGTTGTCACCGCATCGCTGACTATATTTATAATTGACATGTTAGCGGTACAAATAACTGATTTATTCTTTTAAAATGACACAAGAAAAGACATCGATAAATGGTACTTCAAGGGTTGATACCAATGCGCCAGTGATAGAAATTAAAGATATATATAAATCCTTTGGTAAAAACGAGGTTTTGAAAGGCGTTACTTTTTCTGTCAATAAGGGAGAAAACTTAGTTGTATTAGGTAAATCTGGTTCAGGGAAATCAATTGCTATAAAATGCTTAGTTGGTTTGGTCGAAGTTGACAAAGGCGAAATAAATGTTTTTGGAACTGATATTACCAAATTAGACAATAATGAACTTAACGAAATTAGGGTTCGCATTGGATTTTTATTTCAAAATGCCGCTTTATATGATTCAATGAGTGTTCGAGAAAACCTAGGCTTTACTTTAAAAAGACATGCTAAGGATTTATCTGCTGAGGAAGTGGAAAATCAAATAAAAAATGTTTTAGAAAGTGTAGGTTTGAGCGAAGCTATTGACAAGATGCCTTCGGAATTATCCGGCGGTATGCGCAAAAGAATTGGACTTGCAAGAACACTTATATTAAAACCTGAAATCATTTTATACGATGAACCCACTACAGGATTAGACACTATAACTTCCAGAGAAATAAGTGAACTTATATTAGAAATCCAAAAGAAAAACAAAACATCTTCTATAATTATTACGCATGATATGCCTTGTGCCAAACATACTGGTGACCGTATCATTATTTTAAAAGAAGGCATAATACACGCAGAAGGAACATACGAAGAATTAGAAAAAAGCGACGACGAATGGGTGCGCTCTTTTTTCATATAACCAATAAAAAAATAAAAAATGAACAAGGAATCTGGATACCAATGGAAATTGGGAATGTTTGTAATAATAGGATTAATACTTTTTGTAGGAACCATTTATTTTGTTGGAAAACAGAAAAATTTATTTGGATCTACTTTTGAATTATATTCAAAATTTAATTCGGTTAATGGGCTTGAAGTAGGAAATAATGTTCGCTTATCAGGTATTAATATCGGTACTGTTGATGAAATTGAATTTTTGACCGACACTTCTGTAGTAATAAAGTTAGTCATCAAAGACGAAGTTCGTAAATATATTAAAAAAGATGCTATCGCCAGTATTAACTCAGATGGTTTGATGGGCGATAAAGTACTTACAATTTCCTCAGGTAAAAACTCTACGGTAATAGTGGAAAATAGCAATTACATAGCTTCCAAACAATCTATAGAAATGGATGATTTAATGGTTAGTGTCAAAAAAAGTGTCGATAACGCCGGAATTATTACAGCGCAGCTTGCTCAATTCAGTTACAGTATGAACAATGGTAACGGTGCACTATCCAGGTTAGTTTCTGATGAGGAATTTGGAAATAGCATAAAAATCATGGTCACTAATCTTGAAAATAGCTCAACCGAATTCAAAAAATTTACTGTAAATATGAATAATGGAAAAGGAGCTTTGTCTAAACTGGTTAGCGATGAAAGAATGGGAAAAGTTATAGATTCATCTTTAACGAATGTTAAATCTGCGACAAAAGGACTGAATGAAGTTATTGAAGCTGCCAAAAATAATTTCTTGTTGAAAGGATACTTTAATAAAAAGAAAAAAGCAGAAGCAAAAAAATTGGAGGACGCAGTTGATTTAGAAGAAGAGGAAATGAAAAAAGAATTAAAAATTGGTGATGAAAATGATTCTTTAAAATAATTAATTTACACAAATGGTAACCAATTTAAAACAAGATTATACTTTAAAATATTATGACGTTTATATTAGTTATTTCCAACAATTATTAATAAATATATTTAAATAATTTATCATGAAAACAGAAAAAGAAATCAATCAGGCAATACTCGAAATTACTATGAAAATACGCAATGAATATCCTGAATTAATTAAGTATTTATCAGAGATGCCAGTAACTATTCCTGATGTTGATCAGCCAGAAGTAACTATTAAAGTACTGAGCGATTATTATGAATCTCTCGAAAATTTATTAAAAAAATATAGTCAGAGCCATAAATAATATACAACTACACAACTTTATTCTCATTTATATTCTTAATATTTAAAGAATACCGTTCTATTTCATTATTTTTTTTGTTAATCTGTGTTATAATCTACTGAATCAGTGAATAATGAAACTAATCTTTATAGTTATATAACTGCTTGAACTTGTAAAAGTCCCAAATTTGTAATGTGAAAACTATTTCGCATTCAATACACAATAAATAAATGGATCCGATAGAGCGCGAGGGAAACTGGGAAGAACAAAAAAAAGAGTTAAAAGAAAAGTTTGCTGCTTTGACGAATAATAAGGCACTTTTTTCTGAAGAGAAAAAAGAAGAAATGTTTAAAAAGTACCAAGCTAAACTGGGGATAACCAGAGAAGAATTATTTAAAATATTCCAAGGCCTTTAAGTAGTCTTATTCTATAACCTACTAGCAAATTAAAGGATTTAAAATTAAAAATTTTGCTTGACAAAAATAATTTTATTACCTTTAACATACTCACAATAAACAAATTACATTTAAATTTTAAAATATAATTCCAAAACAAACAATAAAAATAACCCAAAATGAAAAAAATACTTTTTACACTCGCCATTACAACATTCATGGCCGGAACTGTTTTAGTAGGATGTCAAAATACCTCAAAAAAAGAAGAAGCTGCTAAAGATAATGTAGAAGAAGCAAAGGATAATCTTGATGATGCCAAAGAGGAATTGTCAGATGTAAGAGCCGCAGCTACAGAGAAAGAGTGGAATGATTTTAAAGACAGCACTAATTCTACTATTAAGCAAAACGAAATTCGAATTGCGGAAATGAAAACCAAAATGAAAAGAACCGGTAAATCAATTGATGAAATATATGCAAAACAAATTGAAGAATTAGAGCAAAAGAACAAGAACATTAAACTAAAAGTGCAAGAATACAAAAACGACACTAATAGTGACTGGGAATCTTTTAAAGAAGAATACAATCGAGACATGGATGAATTAGGAGCTGCTATGAAAAATATGACAGTAGACAATAAATAGTAAATTAAAAAGGCGAGTTTTTTAACTCGCCTTTTTTTGTATAATTAATACTGTTATAACAATACAAATACTGATTTTATAGCGCCAAAGTGTGAATAATATAACTTTAAATTAAAGTATTGTAACAACTTACTAGTACAATCTGCAGATATTTGTTATGTAATTATTCGATAAAAAACAAACAAAATGAAAAATTCAAAAAAACTAATTTTTGCTTCATTAGTATTAAGTTTAATGACTTTCACAAGTGTTCAGGCTCAAGAAAATGAAACTAAATTTGGTGTAAAAGGGGGCGTAAATTTCTCTAATTTTTATATCGATGATGTTGATGACAATAATGTGTTAACAGGATTTAATTTTGGCTTCTTTGCTAAATTACCTATTGCAGACAATATCTTTTTACAACCAGAGATTTCTTATACTGGAAAAGGTTCTGAATTAGTTTACAACAATCCGTTAGTTAGTGGTACTGCACAATTCAAATTAAATTATATCGAAGTGCCTCTTTTATTAGTAGTAAATGTGACCAAAAATTTTAATATTCATGCTGGTCCTTACGCCGCTTATATGATAAGTGGTAAAACGACGAATAAATCTAATAACGGTAGCTACAACTTTGAAGACAAAATTGATGTTGATGATTTCAACAGATTTGATGCAGGTCTTGCTGGAGGTGTAGGTTTAGATTTAGAGCCTGTCAGTTTTGGCGTGCGTTACAATTACGGACTGACTAAAATTGGAAAAGACAATTCAGACTTTGCTTCTTCAGATGCTAAAAACAGTGTATTGAGTGTTTATGCTGCGTTTGGATTTTAATCAAGCAATAATACAAATAAATATATCGCAATTTTTTTGAGTATAACCATTTAAAAAACCTGTAAAGGTTTAGAAAGTGTTTAAAAAAACAAACAAATGAACAAATAAACTAATCACTAAAACTAAAAATCATGAGCAACCTTCTTTACACCATCGCAGTAATCTTAGTTATCTTTTGGGCAATTGGATTCTTTGCATACAGTGCCGGATCAATTATTCATATCCTTCTTGTTATTGCTGTTATAGCAATCTTATTTAGACTTATCTCGGGTAGAAAAATCTAATTCAATCGTTATTAAAAAAATTATATAAATAATAAAATCGTAAAAAATTAAAAAATGGGCAATCTTCTTTATACAATCGCAGTGATACTGGTTATCTTTTGGGCAATCGGATTTTTTGCATTCAGTTTAGGATCAATAATTCACGTACTTCTTGTAATTGCAGTTATTGCGATACTTTTTAGACTTATTCAAGGAAGAGGTATTTAATTCAATTTTAAAATAATAAATAATAATTAAAATAAATAATTATGAAAGCAGATAAAATAATATTAGGAATTTTGGGTGGAGTGGCTGTAGGAGCATTATTAGGAGTTTTGTTTGCCCCTGAAAAAGGAGACAAAACAAGAACAAAAATAATGGATAAAAGTAATGACTATGCTGACGAATTAAAAGGTAAGTTAGATACTCTGTTGGGTTCAATTACTCAAAAATACGAAAAAATCTGGAAAGAAGGAGAATCTCTGGTATCTGAAGGAAAATCCAAATTTTACGATTCAAAAAGTGAAGGTGAAACTTTACTTGATGAAGGAAAATCTAAATTTTACGATGCAAAAAACGAAATTAAAAATACAAATATTTAATTAGATATTTAATTTTTAAAATTTCATTCTAAGTCCGTTTACAAACTATATCATGGAAAACAACGCAACAACAATAGAAATGCTTTTTGAAAGAGCAGAGGATTACACAAAAACAACAGTAGAATTGGCGAAGTTATCTGCAGTGGATAAAACTGCTGATTTTATATCTTCTCTTATTTCTCAATTGGCTATTTCTATTGTTTTTGCAATGTTTGCTTTTTTGGTAAATATTGGCCTTTCTTTATGGATTGGGGAATTAGTAGGCAAAGTTTATTATGGCTTTTTTATAGTATCAAGTTTTTATTTATTAGTTGCAATTATTCTTTACATATTTAAAGATCAATGGATCAAAACGCCTATCAGCAATTTTATGATTGTTAAAATGCTTAAAAAAAATTAATATGAAAAAGATAAACCAGACAGAAATTCTTAAGGAAACTATCTTATTAATGAAAATGAAACAAGCTGATGAATTAGTACAACTTAAAGATCAGTATCATCACACTCTTGAAAGTTTAAAACCTTTGAATCTAATAAAAAAGGCTTTTGGATTAGTAGCCACTTCACCTGAAATAAAAGGGAATATTCTAAGCAATGTTATAGGCATGACAACAGGATATTTAACTAAAAAAGTTTTGTTAGGAGGAACTCACAATCCAATTAAAAGAATATTGGGTACAGTTTTGCAATTTGCAATAACTAATATTGTTACAAAACAGTCTGGAAAACAAATAGACAACGACCTACAAAACGTTTAAGTGTGTGCTAATTACTTTTAAAATTTTTAAAATTCTTACTTAACTTAATTCTAATCTTTGTTTTCTCATAAGTGGTTAAAAAACTATAGTACTCAACTCCAAAATTTTTTACTTTTAAAATTTTAATGTGGAATATCATGATTAAAAGAATAAAAAGAAGATTTAATACCTAAAAACAATCTACTGGCTTTTCAAAATCAAAAAAAATAAAAGCGAGCCTCAGAATTAATAAAAGTTAACGCTGAACTAAATATCGCTGAAAAACATTCAAAAAATTTATTATTGGCTAAAAGAAATTATGTTACTTACCTCTCGCAGATTCAGATAGCTGGTAGCAAATATTTTATGCATACTTTTTCAACAAGATGAGTCTTCAAAATCTTTATGGGAGAGTGGAGAATGTTTAGATCTTATTAAACAATTTGCCCTAACGCTTGATACTTTTATTAAAGAATTAAAAATTTTTACATCCAATTTAATACAAAAAGAAAAAAAGTTGAATGTTGATGATTTTAAAAAATTTTAATTAAAAATTGTCTAAACATAACTTTTAGTTTTACTTCCACCACGATTTATCTTTATAATCTTAATCAATTGTTTGTAATGCTGTTATTTCATGCGATACAAGTAGTATTTTTCGTTACCATTATTTTAAAATAAAGTTTAAGAATGATGAACACTCCCCTATCTTTCTTTTTCTATGGTTGTTTTCATTTGTATCCTATTTCTTGACAACAATTAAATGATATAACACAATGTTAACATAGATAATATCTTAAACCATTGATTTTAAAAAACATAATTATTTTTTTAACAAATAAAATAAGTGAATTTTATAACTTATTAAAATAATTGTATAATGCATTTAGTCGTTAAAAGTGTGAATTTTGACGGTAAAATTAATAATCCCCTAAATTTAAAAAAATGAAAACAAAAAATTTACTTTTAACCCTAGCAATAGTTTTTATTGCATTAATTTCTGGCTGTGCCCAAGATGATTTCGTTGAAGTCGACGGAGTTTGTCCAGTTGTTGTGTCTACCGTTCCAGTAAACGGAGCTACAAACGTACCTCTTGATCAATTAATTAGCGTTACTTTTAATGAAGAAATGAATGCTGCAACAATAAACCAATCTTCATTTACATTAAAAAATGGTACGTCAGAAATAACAGGTGCAGTATCATACTCCGGTACAACAGCAACCTTTACTCCATCGGCTTTGCTAAAACCTAACACAACTTACAGTGCTAGAATAACACGAACAGTAACAGATCTTACAGGTAATGCATTGCAAACAGAAACTAATTGGACTTTTAGTACTGGTTTAACAATTACTCCTATGGTTACATTTACGGATCCAGCCAATAACGCTACTAATGTGTTTTTAAACAAAGTCGTAAGTGCAAACTTCAATATGCCAATGAAGTCTTCCACTATCACTGCAACTTCGTACACATTGAAACAAGGAACTACAGCTATTGCAGGAACTGTAACTTATAACGGAACTACAGCTATTTTTACTCCTACACAACCTTTAACTCCAAATACGGTTTACACAGCAACAATTGCAAAATCAGTAACAAATTTAGACAACACCACATTAGTAAGTGATTATGTATGGAAATTTACAACAGGTGCCTTGGTAGCCCCAACCGTAACTTCTACAGATCCTATAAACGATGAAACAGGAATTAGACTTAATAAAACAATAACTGCTAATTTTAGTATGATCATGAATTCGTCAACAATTAGCAGAACAACTTTTACTTTAAGAGAAGGTACAACTGTAATTGCTGGAGCAGTAACTTATGCAGGGTCTACTGCCTCTTTTAAGCCTACTAATGCTTTATTAGAGGGTAGAGTTTACACTGCTACAATTACAACTGGTGCAATAAGTGCTACCGGAGTACCTTTAGCAAATGACTACGTATGGAAATTTACCACATTGATTTTAAATACTCCCGCCCCAACAACAGGTTTATTCTTCGGAGTATTTGGTGGAAATGCAGGAATTACAAACCAAGGTCTCAATACCAGGATTAATAATGGAGGAATAGGAACAACAGCTGCTTCCACATTAGTAACAGGTTTCACTGATCGATTAGCTTCCCCGAATGAAGTTTACACTGTTACTCCACTTAATAATGGATTAGTATTTGGTGGAATATATGCCGCTGCACCATCGCCAGGGAATGCTTTAAAAGCACAAAAAGCACTTGAAGGATTAAATGAAGCAAGAGCGTTATGGAACAGTATTTCACCAGCTGCAAAACCGGGTGGAAGTGACCAAGGATCAGGTGAGTTAGGTGGATTAACTTTAGCCGCAGGAGTTTATAAATCAGCTAGTGGTTCATACAAAATCACAAACGGAGATTTGACTTTATCTGGAAGCGCAACTGATGTCTGGATTTTCCAAGCAGAATCTTCATTAACAGTAGGTTCTCCAGCAGCTACCAGAAATGTTAGATTGACAGGTGGTGCATTAGCCAAAAATGTGTATTGGTATGTAGGTAGCGCAGCTGTAATTAATTACGCAGGTGGTGGTGTTATGACAGGAAATATAATAGCAGAAGACGGAGTTACGTTATCTTCTCCAGGTAGTAGCACAACTTTACCAGGACAAGAAACGGTATTAAACGGAAGAGCAATTTCATTAATCGCTTCAGTAACTATGGTAAATACCATTATTAATATTCCAGCAAACTAAGCAGTCAATATATAGTTTAAATATCCCGTCTTTGGGCGGGATTCATTTAAATAAAATCTAATATTAAAATATATAAAAATGATATCAAAAAATATTTATAAAGAGACATTATGTATTTCATTGTCTCCCAATAAACTAACCGTTAAAGGAGCTGCAATTATTGCTTTATCATGGTTAAGTTTACAAACAACGGTTCAAGCTCAAGAAGCTCAAGTAATAAAATATGCAAAACCTTCGTGGTACTTTGGAGTTGCTGGTGGTGCTAATGCTAATTTTTATCGTGGTTCTACAAACCAGTTGAATGCTGCTTTTACACCTCCCGCTACATTTCACGATGGAGATGGTATTGGTCTTTTTGTTGCGCCACTTTTAGAATACCGTCCTGCTACTTCAAGATGGGGAGTAATGCTACAAGCGGGTTATGATAGCCGTAAGGGTTCTTTTGATCAAGTACTTACAGCATGCGATTGTCCTGCAGATTTATCAACTGACCTCAGTTACATCACCGTAGAACCAAGCGTACGTTTTGCACCGTTTAAATCTAATTTTTACCTCTATGGAGGTCCACGTTTGGCTTTCAATATGGATAAATCATTTACGTATCAATTAGGTATTAATCCAGCTTTCCCTGATCAAGCACCTTCTGCTGCTGTAACAGGTGAATTTAGTGAAATTGAAGAAACTATTTTGTCAATGCAAATTGGTGCTGGTTATGATATTCCACTTTCTTCAGATAGTAACAAAACACAATTTATATTGTCTCCTTTTGTTTCTTTCCAACCTTATTTTGGTCAAAATCCACGTGCAACAGAAACATGGAACATAACTACGATCAGAGCTGGTGTTGCGCTTAAATTTGGACAAGGACAAAATATCCAGCAGGCTACAGATATGGTTCAAGACCGTGAGGTTAATTTCACTGTAAATTCTCCAAGCAATGTTCCCGGAGAAAGCAGAATGACTGAAATTTTCCCACTTAGAAATTACGTTTTCTTTAATGAAGGATCAAGTGAAATTCCAAATCGTTATGTTTTGTTAACGAAAGCTCAAGTAAAAGACTTTAAAGAAGATCAATTGGAAACATTTGCTCCAACAAACTTATCAGATCGTTCTAAACGTCAAATGACTGTTTATTATAACGTTTTGAATATTCTAGGAGACCGTATGCAAAAAAATCCTTCAGCGACAATTACTTTGGTGGGTTCATCAAATAATGGCAATACAGATGGTCTCACTATGGCAGAATCTGTTAAAACATATTTGGTAAATGTATTTGCTATAAATGAAGCTAGAATTACAACCAAAGGTCAAAACAAACCAAATATTCCATCTGAACAACCAGGAGGAACACAAGAATTAGTGTTACTACGTGAAGGAGATCGTAGAGTTTCTATCGAAAGTAACTCTCCAGATTTATTGATGGAATTTCAAAGTGGCCCTAATGCTCCATTGAAACCAGTACAAATTGTTCCATCACAAGTGGCACCTGTTGAAAGTTATGTGACCTTTAATAATAAAGGAGCTGGCGAAGCTTTATCTTCTTGGTCATTACAAATCGCTGACGAACAAGGAAAAGTACAATCTTTTGGCCCTTATACTGAGGAAGAAGTTAAAATTCCTGGAAATTTAATTTTGGGTAGTCGTCCAGAAGGAGATTATAAAGTAAAGATGATTGGTCAAACTAAAAGTGGTAAAATTGTAGAGAAAGAAACTCCGGTTCACATGGTGCTTTGGACTCCTGCAAAAATGGACGAAGGCATGAGATACAGTATCATCTATGAATTTAATAGCTCTACAGCAATCACAATGTATGAAAAATACCTTACTGAAGTGGTAGCACCGAAAATTCCTTCTGGAGCAACGGTAGTTATCAAAGGTCATACTGATATTATTGGTGAAGAAATTTACAATCAAGGATTATCTCTTTCACGTGCAAATGATGTAAAACGTATCATTGAAAGTTCTTTAACTAAAACCGGCAGAAACGATGTTAAATTCGAAGTATCTGGTTACGGTGAAAATGAAAATAATGCTCCTTTTGAAAACAAAACTCCTGAAGAACGTTTTTACAATCGTACCGTAATTATTGATATTATTCCCGCCGCTAAATAATTCAAATTAGCAGAGAATACATTTTATATTTAACAAAAAAGGATAGAAACTTAAAAGTCTATCCTTTTTTTGTGCCAAAATTTAACTCATTAATCTATGGTAACTCAATGAACAAGAATTAATTCTTTTAAATAATTGTCATAAAAAAGCATCTGATCAGATTTTGTATTTTCCAATTTCATTTTCAAACAGTAGATTAAAGCAAAAAAAAATAGTATTTTTACTATTCACTTTATGTAAAACATGACTTCAAACGAACAAATACTTGTCAAATTTTATACTGCTTTTGCAAATGCTGACGCGGCAACAATGTGTGAATGTTATTCTCCCATCATTCAGTTTCGAGATCCTGCGTTCGGTTTATTAAAAGGAGATGATGTTTGCCAAATGTGGAAAATGTTGATTGAAAAAAGTAAAGGAAACATCAAGATTGAATTCTCAAACCTTAAAGCGGATGACTACTTGGGTTCCGCACAATGGATCGCAAGATACAACTTTAGCAAAACCAATAGAAAAATAGTAAATATTATTCAATCTCAATTTCAATTTAAAGACGGATTAATAATAAAGCAAACCGATGAGTTTGACATCTGGAAATGGTCCAAACAAGCGTTTGGAACTACCGGATATTTATTAGGTTGGACTGGTTTTTTTCAAAAAAAAATACAACAACAAGCACTTTCATCATTGAAAAAATACAAAGAAACTAAAAATGCTAATTGAAAGTTTAAAGACACTATTCAACCGAGATTTAAATCAGCTAAAAACCGAAATTGAGTCGTACCAAAATGAAAGTGATATTTGGAAAATCCAAAAAGGTATCGCTAATTCAGCCGGGAATCTTTGTTTGCATTTGGTAGGAAATCTTAATACATACATTGGCGCCGAATTTGGAAAAACCGGATATATCAGAAACCGAGCACTCGAATTTTCACTAAAAGATATTCCAAGAGCAGAATTAATACAAAAAATCGAAGAAACCATTGCCGTTGTTGACAATGCATTAAATACAATATCAGAAGAAGAATTAAAAAAGGAATACCCTCCTTTTAGTTTTCGAAAACAATACTTCTACTGAGTTTATTCTTGTCCATTTGACCACGCACCTAGCCTATCATCTGGGACAAATTAATTACCACAGAGGATTATTGGAATCTTAAAACATTAGCAATGATCGGCAATTTAGTAAATTGCTACACGTTTTAGGTTCATACTTAAATCGTTTATAAAGTTAGGAAGAGTAAGAAATAACGCTTACAATACAACAATTATATGTCAGAATCTTCTAAAAAACCCGTTGCGTTTCAATCTAGTAGGAAATATTCCATTTTAGAGATACTCCAGTTTATAGTAGTAGTTTCTCTGATACTCTATTTTGGAAAAACACTATTTATTCCGTTGAGTTTTTCATTACTCATTGGATTTATACTATACCCTGTTTGCAAATGGATGGAAACAAAAGGCATTAAAAAAGGTATAGCCATTTTTATCTCTATTTTAGGTGTAACACTTTTAGCGGGTTCTATTATTTATTTATTGTTCATACAGTTCTCTGAATTTCTTCACGAATGGGAATCTTTGAGAGTCAAACTGAACCAATCGATACATCAATTAAGTGTTTTTATCGTAGAAAGATTTAATATTAGTCTGGAAAAACAAACGGAATTCATTAATAATACGGTCAACGATTCTGGTTCACTAGCTTTTTCCATGTTACGAAATACCGCATACTCGTTATCTACATCATTATTTTTTTTAATAATGATTCCTGTTTTTTCGGCATTAATACTTTTCCATCGACAGTTATTATCAAATGCTTTATATGAACTTTTTCCACCAGAGCGTAAAAATACCATTCACGAAATTCTCATTGAAACCATTCATGAATATTACAATTTCATCAAAGGAATGTTAATAGTTTATTTAATAGTTGGATTATTAAACAGCATTGGACTTTGGATAATTGGGGTGCCAAATCCTTTTCTGTTTGGTTTTATAGCCTCAATCCTCACTTTTATTCCATATGTGGGAATCATGATATCTTCGCTCTTGCCTATTGCGGTTTCCTGGATAACGTACAATTCTATCTGGTATCCATTAGCCGTTATTGCTGTTTTTTCGATTGTTCAAGCACTTGAAGCCTATATTGTATTTCCTTTTGCAGTAGGAAGCCGTTTAAAAATAAATACACTTATCATTATTATTGTAGTAATCGTTGGAGGCATTATTTGGGGAGCAGCAGGAATGATTCTTTTTATTCCATTCATAAGCATCATCAAGTTGATAGCGGATCGCACACCAAGTTTAAAGACGTTATCCGTGTTATTGGGAAATGGTGACCAAAAGCAAACATCATAATAATCTATTTTAAAAGGCCAAAATCAAAAGCCCAATCCAATTCTTTCTTATACCACAACTGCCCTACTGAAACTTCGAGCGGACAGTCAAAATTATTGGTGTAAAGTGCTCCGGTTCCTAATCCTTGAGGCATTAAATTATGTTGTAAAAAGGTCCACTGCGCAATCGCGTTCAGTCCAATATTACTCTCCAAAGCGGAGGTAATCCACCACCCAATTTTATGCTTTTCAGCCAATGAAATCCACTCTTGTGTACCTCGAAAACCGCCTACAAAACTAGGCTTCAAAATGATGTATTGTGGCTTGATTTTCTCCAGTAATTGTTCTTTTTCTGCTAATGTAAACACCCCAATCAGCTCTTCATCCAAAGCAATAGGAAAAGGAGTGGTTTTACATAGCTCTGCCATCCTGTCAGTGTTATTTTTTTGAATTGGCTGCTCTATACTATGTAATTTAAATTCAGATAGTTGTAATAGTTTATTTAAAGCTAAATCTATATCAAAAGCCCCGTTAGCATCCACCCGAATTTCGACTTGTTCCGGAGTGAAATGTTCCCGAATAAACCGTAATAATTGTAATTCTTTATCGAAATCAATTGCTCCAATTTTAAGTTTAATGCATCGGAAACCCTGCGCTAGTTTTTCCTCGATTTGCTGCTTCATAAAAGCCTCCTCACCCATCCAAACTAAACCATTGATCAATATGGATTTTATACCGTTTGTGAAGTCCGAAGGAAACAACAAAAAAGGGTTTTCACTCTCCAAAGATTGGAACGCCATTTCCATTCCAAATTGTATCGAAGGAAACTCCAATAACGCTCCCCAAAGCTGGTGTTTTCCTAAGTGGATATTGTAGCAAGTCCATTGTAATTTTTCTTCATAATCTGGTCGGTCATCAATACTCAATCCGCGAAGAATTCCGCACTCTCCTATTCCTTTTTTACCGTCCTGTTCCAAGACAATAAACCAAGTTTCTTTTTCGGTCATAACGCCACGGGAAGTTCCTGATGGTCGCTTGAAATCCAGAATGTATTTGTGATAGGTTGCTTTCAAGAAATTATAAATTATGAGTTATTTTAATCCAGTAAACTTATATCTGACTAATTTTATCAAAACTTAAATGCCTTAAATGGTAAAAAAAATTAATCGCTTCTTTAAAACATATAAGGCATTTAAGTTATAAATTTATTTATTCATCAACTTCAAAACTCTATCAAAATCATCGGAAGCTATTCCCTCTTTTTTGAAAGTCACAATATCTTGTTCTACTTTTTGAGTCCAACCCAAACTATCCGTTACATTTTGTGATTGATACTTTTTGTAAATTGCTTTTGCCGAAGCATAGTTATCATTCAATAAATAGCCATGTGCCAAATTGAGTTGTATTAATAGTTCTGTGCCGTCGAGCTTCTCGCCTTCTTTCAGAAATTTTATCGCTTTCCCGTATTGCTTTGTCAAAAGATAGCTATTCCCAATAGAATTATAATCTAAAGCAGTTGCTTTTCCGTCGTTGATTATTGTAGTAAGTTTCTGAATCGCTTCGCCTTGCTTTCCTTGTTTTGCTAATCCTGCAGCTTGCTTGCGCAAATCATTATACACACTTTTAGAAAGACTGCTTTCACCAAAACAACTAGTACCAAAATCTTTAAACGCTTTAGCGCGTTCTACAGCCAATAATTTCTGAAATTCCTTAAACTTGTACTTAGATTTAATTTTATCAAGAATACAAACGCAAAAATCATCGGAATTGGTCATTTTTTGAGCCAAATTAGAAGTTTTGCATTGATCGATAATTGCTTTTCTGTTTTCAAGCGTCCAGCCACGACTGAGTTTATTATCGACCCACGGCACAACTTCAAGGATGATTTTTTGATTCATAATCCAGTTTTTACTTTCAAAACCAAACCATAAATTTTCAGAGTTTGACTGCATACAAGTTGATTTCTCTGTCGAAAGTCGCTTTGCATCTTTGCTGACCGGTGTATCCTGAACCAAACACGCGTCATCCGTTTTGCCGTTTTCTTTGTATTTTGAGGCTAATTCGGCACTCGAGAAGATGGCGTACTTGCATTTATCATCAGCAGAGATTTTAGATAGGATAAAAACCGCTCCTGCCGCACCTTGACTAATTCCCGTTGGATCCGGAATAGCTTTCAAAACTGAAACCAAACTTCCAGCCAATTGCTGATTTTTATCCAAAAGCGTTATTCTATAGACTACTTCGGTCGTTCCTTCATGGAAATCTTGGGTTTTAATAATGATTCTACCTCTGGCGGAAACCTTTATCTCTTCGGTTGTAGCGCGAGTTTTATCCCAATAACCGTCTTTTTGCGCGAAAACGATATTTGCAGTAATTAAAAACAGAAATAGAACGATAAAATTCTTCTTACACATGATTGATATAAAATTTAAACACAAAGCGAACAAAGTTTTCGCAAAGTTGATAAAGTTATGAAGCAACGATAACCCTAGCCCTGATAAAAGCGGTATCCTTTACTTGCGTTTTTAAGCAAGTAAAGATACAAGCGGATAGCAGGAGATTGCTTCAAAAAATTCGCAATGACATTACAATTCGATAGAACTTCCTATTTCCAGTAACATTAAATCTTTTCCTTTATCAAAGAATTTACGAATGGATTCTTCATGGTCAATTTCGATAAAACCGAAAGTATCATAATGGTAACCCAAGATTTTATCGCAATCCAAGAAATCAGAAGCTATAATCGCATCCTCAACGTCCATGGTGAAATTATCGCCTATCGGCAAAATCGCCAAGTCAAGTTTAGTACGCATTGGAATCAGTTTCATATCCATAGAAAGTGCCGTATCGCCAGCAATATAAACGTTTTTATGTTCACCTTCGATGACAAAACCACCCGGATTTCCTCCGTAACTCCCATCAGGAAACGAACTGGAATGAATGGCATTTACATATTTTAGTTTCCCAAAATCGAAATTCCAGCTTCCGCCATGATTCATCGGGTGCGATTGAAGCCCTTTTGCGCCATAAAAACCTGCAATTTCAGCATTGGAAACAATTACCGCATTGGTTCTTTTGGCAATTGCCTCCACATCCAGAATATGATCTTCGTGGGCATGCGTAAGCAAAATATAATCCGCTTTGAAAGCATCCATATCAATGTGCGCTGCATTTGGATTTGCAGAAATGTAAGGATCTACAATGATGTGTTTGCCTCCAACTTCGATTCCTAATGACGCGTGGCCGTAAAATGTTATTTTCATCTTTTTTAATTTAAAAATTATATGACTCAGTGATTGATTACTACTTTATCTCCCTCCTAAAAAAGTATTTACGATTATATCCGAAAAAAAGTAAATCATACCTAACGACAACAATACAGAAAGTGCAAAAGTACTCAGTGCCAGTTTTTTTAATTCAGGATCTAATTCCTTAGGGATTTGGTTTTTATAAACGGTAATTAAATGTTTGGTTAATGGAATATACGCCAATAAAAACAAATATTGATCAAAGTGAAAATCGTCTACAATTGCAAAAATCAATACCAAAACCATCGCCGTTACAATTAGAAAGTAATGGTATATTTTAGCTTTGGCTCCGCCAATTTTTACGACAATTGTATTTTTATTTGACTTACTATCCGATGCTTCGTCCCGCATATTATTCAGATTTAAAACGCCAACGCTCAATAATCCAATGGCAATTGCAGGTAAAACCAATTGAAAATCCAACTGTTTCGAATATAAAAAATTTACTCCTAATGTACTTACCAAACCGAAAAACACAAAGACGAATATGTCGCCAAATCCCTTGTAACCGTAAGCTGTATTTCCCACTGTATAACGGATGGCCGATATGATTGCTAAAATTCCCAATATCAAATAAAATAAGGAATACCATAAATTAGTATCGGAAAAGGCATAATAAATCAACAACATCGCGGAAAGTAATGTCAACGCAGATGTAATAATAATGGCGCGTTTCATGGCTTGTGGAGTAATGACGCCGCTTTGTATGGTGCGTTTAGGACCTACTCTGTCTTCATTATCCGTTCCTTTCATTCCATCGCCGTAATCATTGGCAAAATTGGACAGTATTTGCAATCCTAATGTTGTCAACATAGCAAAACCAAACAATCGCCAGTTAAAAACTTCTGTCGGGGTTAATATGTTATCTGTTGGGTGTGCCAAAGCGTACATACTTCCAACTATTATTCCGGAAACCGATAGAGGTAATGTTCGTAAACGTGCGGCTTCAATCCAATGTTTCATGTTTTTTTATTTAAAAATTTGAAGTATAAAACTTAAGATTTGTTGCGCATACAACTTTAAACCATAAACTTTAAACCATTTTATTTTACATCCAATTACTATCGGAAGTTTCAATTTCGTACAACCAAAGGTTGACTTGTTGTTTTAGTATTGAATAATTCCCCAACTGAAAAGCTATATTTCCTCCTGCTGTATGCAATGTTATCGAACCGATATTCAACTTTTTATGCCAGAAGAGCTGCGAAGTTGTAATTGCTTGTATTTTACTGGGCTCAATAATATCATTGCTAATATCCCAAGAGCCACTTTGTTTTATTATAAAATTATCGTGGATGAATAATCGGTTATTTTTAAATTTAAAATATTGGATTAATCCAATAATAACAACATAAATAGGCACGACATAACTGTAATCGAAAAATACAGGTTCAAGCCAATAACCTATCGCCATAAATCCCAACAAAGGTAATCCAATTGACAGAAAAATAGAAAAAATAAGTTTGCGAAAATTAGGCTGAAGCATTAATCCTTTTTCAGGAATTTCATTAAACAATAATTTTAAAATTGAATCGCTTTCATTCTCATTACAGCCCGGAATTTCTATTACCGACTTGCGTTCTTCTTTCTCTCCACTGGTCGCTTGTCTGATTTTCAGTTCCAGAATTCCCAGTTTCTTTTGAAAATAATTCCTTCTGATGGTTGTAATCTGAACTTTTTCAGGTTTTATGATGGTACTTTTTGTGTTCAATAAGCCAAAAGATAATAGCAATGACCCTCTTTGTCGGGTTATTTTATAATTATAATATTTAAAAACGATTCGTATTACATTAATAACTAATACGATCCCAAACAAAAACGCTATCGATATTAGAATAGTTTGTAACACTAAGTTTTTATCGATATACGAGCCTACTTTTTCTTTATAAACATTGCTTTCATCTCCAAAATTTTGAAAATTCTCGTAAATCGTACTAAAGAAAATTACCAATAAAGCGATACTTCTTCCATAATTAGAGGTAACTCCAACTTTTAGCAAACTCAAAAAACTTATTTTTATAAAAGGATGCGCAGCTTCAAATAGTTTTTGCTCGGTTTCCTCCAATGAAGTTTCTTCAGTTCCAATTGCACTCTTTAATTCTTCATTTTCCAACAAACGAAATTTCAACTCTAAAGCCAATTCATGTGAAATGGCTTTGATGGCGCCTTCTTTTTTATTGCTTCCGGCTGTATCTACATCCAATTCATAAACCCCAATTAACTTTTGAAGAAAAGACTGATTTATATTTACTTGTTGAATTTTACGAAGCTGAATAGCAGTTTTGGTTTTATTCAAAACGCCATCTGTAATAACGAATTCTTCATTTTCAGCATCCAAAAAGAAAGTAAAATTAAGATATTTCAAATAAGAAACAACTCCAATACTCACGAAGATGGCCACCATTCCAACGAAAAAATATAATTTATTAACCTCGTCAAACTTAAAAATCCAAATCACAATCATGGGCCACAACGCTCTGGCATACTGCTGAAGCGTGTAAAAAAACATTACCAAAATCCCTATTGAAGATTGCCGCTGTGGCTGACTAAAATCGGCTCCCATTACAATTGCTTTTGTATTTTACCCATCAACAATTGTTTGATATTCTCGGCTTGTTCTTTTTCGATTCCGGGGATTTCAATATCACTGGAACTTCCGCCGGCAGTAAAAATTTCTATTTTGGCAAGTCCAAAATAACGCGAAATAAACCCTTCATGCAACGCCACATGCTGCACTCTGTTATAAGGAATTACGATAGTATTGGTAGCAATAATTCCGTGTCTAAAAAGCACATCGTGTTCCCGGAATGCAAATCCTTTTTTCTTGAATCCAATAACAGAAAATACGACTAACAAAATCGAAAATACAGGAATTACAATTCCTAAAATCAACCAGACTCTTCCTGAAAACAATTCGGGTTTAAGCATCGAAAGTAGTATTGGAATCAGAACTACTATTGCAATAATTCTCACCAAACTAATCAATACCACTGTAATGTATTTAGGATGCAAATTCGTAAAAGCGACTTCCTCAAACTTAGGAAGCTGGCTGGTATCAATTGTTTCGTTTGTGAAATTTTCCATTTATAAAATTTAGTTTAAATCGAAAGGTCTTAGGTTTAAAGTTTTTTTTAAAACAACTATAAACTTGAAACATTAAACTTTTTTTCCTGTTTTGCGACTGAACACTAAAAACTGAACACTGAACACTGATTACTGCATTACGGCAACCACTTTTTCTCAAAATTCGGTTTTCTTTTCTCAAGAAAAGCGTTTCGGCCTTCCTTAGCTTCTTCGGTCATATAAGCAAGTCTCGTAGCTTCACCGGCAAAAACCTGTTGCCCTACCATTCCATCATCGGTTAGATTCATGGCAAATTTCAGCATTTTGATAGCCATTGGCGATTTTTGCAAAATTTCCTGTGCCCATTCATAAGCCGTATCTTCTAATTCAGCATGGGGAATCACCGCATTTACCATTCCCATATCCATCGCATCCTGAGCCGAATAATTGCGTCCCAAGAAGAATATCTCGCGCGCTTTTTTCTGCCCTACCATTTTAGCTAAGTAAGCAGAACCGTATCCACCGTCAAAACTGGTTACATCGGCATCCGTTTGTTTGAAAATAGCGTGTTCTTTACTCGCTAAAGTCAAATCGCAAACCACATGCAAACTGTGTCCTCCGCCTACAGCCCAACCGGGAACTACAGCGATGACTACTTTTGGCATGAATCGGATTAAACGTTGCACTTCTAAGATGTTTAGCCGATGCTGTCCGTCATCGCCCACATATCCTTGATGCCCTCGTGCGTTTTGATCGCCGCCGCTGCAAAAAGAATACACGCCATCTTTAGAAGAAGGCCCTTCAGCAGAAAGTAAAACTACTCCTATTGACGTATCTTCCTGCGCATCATAAAATGCATTATACAATTCGGCAGTTGTTTTTGGACGGAACGCATTGCGCACATCCGGCCTGTTGAAAGCAATTCTGGCAACGCCATTGCATTTCTTATAAGTGATATCTTCGTATTCTTTAGCAGTGATCCAATCCATTACAATTGATTTAAATTATTTTAGTGTAAAAATAAATCATTTTTTACATTTTATCTATTCTATTTCAATAAGCTTATGGTAATCCTTCTCTGATTAAAGGCTTCAAAATGTTAAAAAACAAGAAAAAATCTGCATTTTAGCAGTTGCCAATTCAAATTATTTTTAATTTTAGAACAAGCTAATCAGATGAATATAAATTCTTTATCTTGATTAATTATTGATTCTTCACTGATTTATTAACCTAAAAAAAGAATGTATTGAATGCAATTAAAAATGTTGTCGCTCCTTTTTCTACGGTAATAACTTATAAAAATATATAGAAAGCCCCGATAAACGAGCTAATGATACTAGCATTTGCCCCAGCAGTAAAAAATAAAAAGTAACACCTACGGTTAAATAAAGATTTATTTTTTTGTTCTTGCGAAAGTGAGGCATTATTAAACAATTGTTTAGAAAATTATCTTCCAATATATAGAAAACCAACGGCCTTATCGTGAAATTATTTCTTAACTCACAAGCAGGTGATTGTTCATTTAAAGACAAAACTACCCTTTAAAGTATTTACGCTTAAGTTAATATTTTTAAAATAGTATAGAAAATACTATTACTCTTAGAAGCGGATAAAGCTACTTTAAACTTCAAATTAATTTTAATGTTGCCAGAATTTAATATTCTGAAACAGCGTTAAAAAGAGAAAGACTAACCTTTACGATTAGTCTTTCTTTTTTTTATTCCTTAACCAAGTAAATTCCGTCTTCCTTGATTTCAATTAATTTCTCCCGGTACAAAGCACCAATGGCTTTCTTGAAGGTTTTCTTACTCATCTTTAAAACCGTTTTAATGTCTTCCGGATGTGAATTATCAGTCAAACGCAAAAAACCTCTACTAGCCCTTAATTCGTCGAGAATTTTTTCTGCATTCGGTTCGATACTTTGATATCCCTGCACCTGCAATGCCACGTCAATTTTATTATCAGGACGAATCGTCTTAATGTATCCTCGCATGCGGTCTCCCGTTCGAATCGCGTCATCATAAACTTCATCTTTGTACATCAAACCTTTGTACTGCTCGTTTATGATTACGTTAATTCCTAATTCAGTGATATGAGAAACAATTAAATCTACCTCTTCACCCTTTTCAACCGTTAGGTGGTCATTTTTTAAAAATTGATTTAATTTACTGGAAGCGACTAAACGATTGGTTTTCTCGTCCATATAAAGGTACACCAAGTAGCGTTTCCCTTTTTCCATAGGACGCGCCTGCTCTTTAAACGGAACCAAAATATCTTTTTCCATTCCCCAATCCATAAAAGCTCCAATCTGATTGGTATAATTCACACGTAAAAGCGCAAATTCATTCAATAATATATACGGCTCTAATGTCGTGGAAACGGGTCTTTCCTCGTGGTCTAAATATACAAAAACAATTAACTCCTCGCCTATTTCAAATTCGTTGGGTACGTATTTGTTAGGCAGCAGAATATCATGAATTCCTTCAGGATCTTCTTCTGGATTTCCCAGAAACAAACCCACTTTGGTGTCGCGTAAAATGGTAAGCGTATTGTATTTTCCTATTTCAATCATTTTCTTTCAATTTCTAAAGCGCAAATGTACGAAGTTTGAAAATAGTAAATTAAGAAACGGTCCACAAAAACATAAAGCTTAAATACAATAGTTATTTTCTTTTTTAGGAGCATAATTTTCCGTTGTTTCATCACGAGTTGTCCCGCTGTCCGCAGTATCCACGCTCAAAAGCGTGGGATACTTGCTTCCATCGGGGCTAGATAAGGACTTTTTGTTTTTCAGAATGATTAATTATAAAATTTTGAAAGTACTAAGAATAAACAATTCCTAAAACTCAATTTCACTTATACTTTCTTTTTTACTAACTTTGAAAAAACTAAAAAAATCCTATTAATGAAACCAACCTCAATTCTTTGCTTATTCCTACTGTTATTCATTTCTCATACCAATCACGCACAGACAACAGTTGATGATCCCGAAATAAAAAAAATGGTAGCCGAGGTAAAATCGGAAAATATGGAAGCTACAGTTCGCAAACTTGTGTCTTTTGGAACCCGACATACCTTAAGTGACACCAAAAGTAACACGCGCGGCATTGGCGCGGCACAACGCTGGGTAAAATCAGAATTTGATAAATATGCTTTAACATCGGGCGGAAGACTGACTTCGGTTATTGATTTTTTCACCATTAAAGCTGATGGAAGACGCATCGCCACCGACAGCCAGTTGGGTAATGTGATGGCTACATTAAAAGGAACGGATCCTACAGATGATCGTGTACTAATTATAAGCGGCCATTTAGATTCCCGTGCTTCCGATGTAATGGATGCTAAATCAGATGCGCCTGGCGCTAATGACGATGCTTCCGGAGTAGCCGCGATGATGGAACTTGCCCGAATAATGAGCCAGAGAGAATTCCCTTTTACACTAATTTTTGTGGCTGTCGTTGGTGAAGAGCAAGGATTGTACGGAGCCAAGCATTTAGCCGATGTTGCCAAAGAAGGAAAATGGAATGTTATTGCCATGATCAATAATGATATGATTGGAAACAGCTTATCTAGCGGTACTTTACTCAGAGACAATACTAAAGTTCGTGTTTTCAGTGAAACAATTCCATTCTTAGAAACGGAAGCCGAATCAAAAATGCGTAAATCGACCAATCGTGATAATGACAGTCCATCCAGACAATTAGCCCGGTACATCAAAACGGTCACCAATCAATATGTAGAGCAACTGGACATCAATTTAGTCTATCGCAACGACCGTTTCTTACGTGGTGGCGATCATACTCCTTTTAGTCAAAATGGATTTACCGCCATTCGTTTTTGTGAAATGAATGAAAACTATGATCACCAACATCAAAACGTTCGAAAAGAAAACAATATCCAGTACGGCGATCTTGCTGAATTTATGGACTTTGAATACATGAAGAAAGTAACGTGTTCTAACTTGGCTACTTTCAGCAATTTGGCTTGGTCTCCAAAAGCACCAACAAACGTAGGAATTGAAGTAAAGGATTTGACTAATTTTTCTACTTTAGTTTGGACCGCTCCTGAAGGGAAATCAGTTTATGGATACAACATTGTGATCAGAGAAACTTCATCACAACATTGGGAAAAAACAATTTTTGTAAAAGATACAAAAGCTGAAATTCCGTATTCTAAAGATAACTTTTTCTTCGCTGTTCAAGCCGTTGATGCTTTAGGACATTCCAGTTTGCCAGTTTTCCCTTTGCCAATTCGTTAAAATACTAAAAGGTTTTTAACCATTAAAGTAATTTTTATAGTCATGGTTTTGCTAATGAATCTTACTTGATGGTTCAATATAACAATAAACAGAAAAGCGTTTGCCTTTGCAAACGCTTTTTTTATGGATACCATTTATAAATTAAGCATAAATGATAAATGTGAATGATTCGAAAATAATTAAATCAATTCTTTAAAATATTGCAGTAAAATGCTGTCGTTTTTCAAGGTTGGTGTGAAAATTTCCAAAATACTTGGTTTTTCATTTTGAGCATACAAAGCAGTTAAACTTGTTGCTAAACTACTTTCATTACTGGCAATGCTATATTCAAAACCATACATTTTAGCCAAATGTTCTGCGGTTAAGCAATGGGAAGTTTCGAAAAATGTATTGAAAACAGGTGTTTCTTCATGTCCGGGTAAAATTCTAAAAATTCCGCCGCCACCGTTATTGATTAGAATAATCTTGAAGTTTTTTGGAATATAATTGTTCCATAACGCATTGCTATCGTACAAAAATCCAATGTCTCCAGTTATGAAAACGGTTTGTTTATCATTGGCTACAGCCGCACCAATAGCGGTTGAAGTACTTCCATCGATTCCGCTGGTTCCGCGATTGCAATACACTTCAACTGAAGGGTCAATAGCTATTAATTGCGCATACCGAATTGCTGAACTATTACTGATTTGTAATTGACTGTTTTTTGGCAAATACTGCATCACTTTTTCAAAAACTTTAAAATCCGAAAAAGGAATTTTGTTTAAATAAATATCGCTTTTCAGCTTTCGCAACACTTTTACTACGTCGAATTTTTGAAAATAATCGCTTTCTATTACCTTTGTAAGTGGCAAGAAAGTATTAAAAAACGCATTTATATCTACTTTAAAATGTTTGGTCAAAGCACCAAAAGTGTCATATGCTCTTAAAGAATCAATATGCCAATGATGTTTGGGTTTGTATTTTCTTAAAAATGCTTTAATTCGTTTAGAAACGACCATTCCTCCAAAAGTGACTAAAATTTCCGGACGAAAATTTTCAAAATCGGCATTCGTAAAAGGTGTAATTATCGTATCTATATTGTTGATAAAAGTAGGATGATGCAAGTTCGAAGTTGTTTCAGTCAAAACTACAACCGATTCGTCTTTTGCAAAAGTGTCAATTAT
The DNA here is from genome assembly GCF_049896525.1 of Flavobacterium sp. DSR3-2. NCBI lineage: Bacteria > Pseudomonadati > Bacteroidota > Flavobacteriia > Flavobacteriales > Flavobacteriaceae > Flavobacterium > Flavobacterium sp. DSR3-2. The sequence continues at coordinate 54,371 of NZ_JAFCUM010000011.1, read as the reverse complement.
ATTTAAATTGATGGCATTTGGTTCATTCACGCCAACCAAAATCATTTTTTTAGTAGAATTGTTCCAAATCGTTGCAAATTCCGAAACGTCTTCGATGGAAATCAGTTGCGTTACATTTGCGGAAGCGACAATTTTTACAGTAATGGAAAGCTCCGAAATGGTCTCATACAATGGCTCTTCAAAAGGCGCATTGATGTGAACAGGACCTTTATCAGTGATAGCCGTATTAATCGCCTCATTGATTATTAAATCATTTTCGGTCGAAACATCCTCATGCAAATTAGCGTTGAATAATGAATGGTTTTCGAACACATTTTCCTGCCGAATGGTTTGGCCATCACCAATATCGATTTTGCTTTGCGGTCGATCCGCTGAAATCACTATTAAAGGAATCTGACTGTAAAATGCTTCCGCAAAAGCCGGATAATAATTCAATAAAGCGGAACCGGAAGTACAAACCAAAGCCACTGGTTGATTGGTTTGTTGTGCAATTCCAAGTGCAAAAAAACCAGCTGCTCGTTCATCGGCAATACTGTAACATTGAAAGGCAGGATTATTTACAAAACCTATGGTTAGCGGTGCATTTCGAGAACCCGGAGAAATAATTATGGTGGTGATTCCTTTGGCCAAACAGATTTCAATAATGCTTTGTGCTAAAGGTATTTTGGGGTAAATCATTGTTTTAGTTTCAAAGAAACAAAGATACAAAGATGCAAAGGTTTTTCTCTATTCTTAAATAGTTTTCTTAAATTTGAGGCAAAATAAATTCTTTATGGAAATCAAAATAAGACCGGCTGTTTTTACTGATTTAGATACAATATTGGAAATCATCAATCACCAAATATTGAACAGTACTTCAATTTATGATTATGAGCCACGCGATTTCGAAACCCATAAATTGTGGTTTGAAGATAAATTGGCCCAAGATTTACCTGTAATTGTAGCAGAAACTGAAAATGGCGTTATTGGATATGCTACTTATGGAACTTTTCGTCATAAAATAGGTTATCGTTTTACGGTCGAACATTCTGTTTATGTAGCCGAAGAGTTTTTAGGAAAAGGGGTTGGAAAATTATTATTGGCAGAACTTATCCAATTGGCAAAAAAACAAAAATACCACACTATGATTGGCGTTATTGACTCCGAAAATATTGGCAGTATTGCTTTTCATAAAAAATATGGTTTTGAAACCGTTGGCGTTATTAAAGAATCCGGTTATAAATTTGATCGCTGGCTGAGTTCCGTTTTTATGCAGTTGATTTTAGAGTAAATCAATTTGTACTAAAATTTTGTTCGTTTTTTACTATGTTTGACTTTAAAAAATTTATGACTTTAAGGCTTGAGACTTTATAGTATATTTGCACAACTAAAAATTTCATGGACTACACCTTACTTTCATCGCCTTTACAGGGATTTACTGATTTTCGTTTTAGAAATGCCCAAAACAAGCTTTTTGGAGGAATTGATACATTTTACTCGCCTTATATTCGATTGAACGGAAAGATGGTGATCAAACCATCGTATGAACGAGACCTGCTTCTGGAGAACAATCTTGATTTAGAGGTAATTCCTCAAGTGATAACTAATGATGCCGATGAATTTTTATTTGTGGCCAAATATGTTCAGGAATTGGGTTACAAAGAATTAAACTGGAATTTAGGATGTCCTTATCCGATGGTTACCAAATCTGGAATGGGTTCTGGTCTTATCGCTAATCCTGACAAAATCAACAACATACTTCACAGAGCGCACTCTGAATCAGATATTATCGTGTCTATGAAGATGCGTTTGGGCTACGACAACAGCGAAGAAATTCTGGATGTTTTGCCTATTTTAGATACTTATCCTATTAAAAATATTGCGATTCATGCGCGCATTGGAAAACAACTGTATAAAGGTGGTGTAAATTTGGATGCATTTCAACATTGTGTTGATAACAGCAAGCACAAACTATACTATAATGGTGATATTACATCTGTGGCTAAATTTCATGAAATGCAAGAACGATTCCCAAGCATTGACCACTGGATGATTGGCAGAGGATTAATTTCGGATCCTTTTTTACCAAGCATGATAAAAAACAATACTTCAGAATATCCTGCGAACAAAATGGAATTATTCAGTACGTTTCACGATACTTTGTATGCTATTTATAGTGAATCGCTTTCTGGTTCAACGCATATTTTACTAAAAATGTATCATTTATGGGAATACTTTTCGGCTACGTTTTCGAATCCACATAAAGTTTTGAAAAAAATAAAAAAAGCGCAAAGCATTCGGAATTACGAAGCAGCTGTTGCGGAAATTTTCAAAAATGAAAAGTTTTAAAGAAAAAAACCATTAAGAAATTAAGAAAAATTAAGCTATGATTCTTAATGTAACTTAATTTCTTAATGGTTAAAATTTTTGAATATATTGTATAGTTATTCAAATCGCAAAAAAAATGAGATTCTCATTTGACTGAAAATCTCCTTTAATGTATTTACTTTCGAAAAATTATCGAATTAACTGTATTATTTATGCTTTGATCCAATTCAATACTTCTGGATCTGTAACTAATGTTTTTGGAGAAATCACTTTTTCTAATTCTCCTTTTTCGTTAATTAGGTATTTTTGAAAATTCCATTCCACACTTGAATCTTGTAATCCATTTTTAGCTTTTTGCGTTAAAAACTGATAAATTGCTGCCATATCATCCCCTTTTACAGAAACTTTGTCCATCATAGGAAAAGTCACACCATAATTCATTTGGCAGAAAGTGGCAATTTCTTCATTCGTTCCTGGCTCTTGTGAAGCAAAATTATTTGCAGGAAAACCAACAATTACTAATCCTTTGTCTTTGTATTCTTTATAAACTGCTTCAAGATCTTTGTACTGTGGCGTCAATCCACATTTTGAAGCAGTATTCACAATCATAATTTTTTTACCTTTCAAAGAAGCAAAGTCAAAACTGTTTCCTGATAAATCTTCTACTTTAAATTGATAAATGGTTTCTTTAGCTACTAATGGTGTGCTCATATTTGTTCCAGATTTTTGAGGTTGTGCTTGATTTTTACAACTGAACAATAATAAAGCACAGCTGGCTAGCAATAATATATTTTTCATATTTCTAATTTTTTATAAAAATAGACATTTTTTTGTCTCATTAAATTTTTTTTTTGATAAACACACGTTAAAAAAAGAAACCTGACATTAAGAAAATGCCAGGCTTCCAAACAAATAAACAACAAATCTTTATGTTATATTTAGATCGTGTACGTAATTTTTCCTTTTATAAAAAAAGGTGTTCCCGGTGTTAAGTGAATTTCTTCAACACTTTTTGTTTCATCCTGAAGTCTTGATTCAGTTGCAAATTGTGTTTCGTTCCATTCCGTATTAAAAATATTCTCAACAGCTACCCCAAAATTCAGATTCTTATACTGATAATTAACATTTACATCCGAAACAAAATAGCCTTTGGCAACAATAGAATTATCCTCATTTGCTGGACGGCTTTTTAAATAACGAGACCTAATTCCTCCAGAAAAACCATTTAATTTTTGAAAACTTAAACCTCCTGTTGTTGTAAAATCAGGTGCTAACGGAATGTAATCCTGACCTTTTGATTGACCAATACTTCTTGCATACGTATAATTGGAATCAGCATCAAAATACAACCAATCATTCAGTTGGTAACGCAATCCTAGCTCTGCTCCCATACGTCTTGATTGTCCACTTGGTTCAACTATTCCTGCATCACCTACGAAAACAAATTCCTGCTCTAAATACAAATGCCATAGTGCTGCATTAAGAATCAACTTTGGAAATGGTTTCCAAATAGTACCAACATCAGTTCCTATAGCCGTTGGTAAAATTTGTTTTCCACTGTTTTCAACGACAACTCGGGTGTCATTCGAATGAAATCCCACACCAGATTTTATAAAAAACTGTAAATTGTTGTTTTGCGAATAAATGAAATTCAGTTTTGGAGAAAATTTAAATTTAGATTCAGATTGAGTTTTGTAATTCGCAGTCAACTTGTCTTGATAATTGAATTTAAAATAATCCAATCGTAATGCCGGATTAATCATTAATTTTCCAAAATTTAATTCTGAATTTAAATACAAAAATAAATTAGATTCATCAATATCCCCTAACTTTAAATTTTCTAAAACCGTTCTTCTGTTTAAAGTATGCGAAAGCTCTGTATCTTTTGTGGCATCAGCACGAAAACCTCCGCCAAATTGTAACAAAACATCCACATCATTTAAGTTCATTTTTTTATTCAACTCCGTATTCATTCCATAAATATTTCGGTTTTCTTTCTGCTTAATTTGGTCTCCATTAACAGGATCTTCCAGAAAGAACGTAAAATTAGAATACAGTTCAAATTGATAATTCGAATAAAAAGCATTCGCTTTCAAAAATGTATTTTCATCTATGGGTTTGCTCAAACTCACATTGAAATTCGTTCTTGAGGTAATTCCACCTTCAGTGTCATCAACAGCACCAAATCTAGAAATCGTTCCTTTATCTATCAACCTTTGTGGTATTTGTCCAGAAGCATCCCATTTGCTGGAAAAGCGAGAAGCCGAGATGGAAAACTTACTGTTATCATTTAAAATAGCAGAATATTTCCCCAATAAATTAATACGGTTAAAATTCTGGGGTGAATCAAATGGTCCATCTGTTAGTATATATTCTGTTGCTATGTAGGCACTTTGTGTTTTTTGGTTTCCCAAAAGGTTAAACAATCCAACGATTCTAGTTGTATTGAATTGTCCTACTTCTAATCCTACACTACTCTTTCCTATTTTATCTTTCGTTTGGAAGGCAACGTACCCTGCTGTAGCAAAATCCCCTTTGTTAGCATAATACGTTCCTTTTCCAAAATCTATTTTTTCTACTGTTTCCGGAATTACAAAATGTAAATCAGCATAGCCCTGACCGTGTGCATGAGAAACCATATTTACTGGCATCCCGTCTACCGAAATGGCAATATCAGTACCATGATCGATATCAAATCCTCTAAGAAATATTTGCTCTGCTTTGCCACCACCGGCATGCTGCCCAATAAATAATCCCGGTACTTTTCGCAAAATTTCCTGAGAAGAATTTACTGGAGTCGTTTGCAAATCAATTTTTGAAATGACATTCATCGCCGAAAGTTTCGGTTGGATTACAATTTCATTCAATCTAAAAATATCATCTTCCAAAATAATTATGTCTTCCGAAGAAACAATGGTGAAATTTGACTTTTTATAACCTAATGCCGTTATTTTTATAACATCACCCAAAACCGTTTTGTCTAAGCTAAACAATCCAAATTCATTTGTATGGGCATGACCTTCAGAATTTGTATTCACCAAATAAGCGTTTTCTACAGGATTCCCATCACTATCCAGCACTTTTCCTTTTTGGATTTGGCAATAAGAAGACAAACCAGAAAGGAAAATCATCATTAAAACAATATTTTTCATTTGCTATAACTGATTCACTTTTTGATCAAAATTAGGACCTAACTCATACAAACTGGAAAGCAATTCTTCTTTAATAGGTTTGGTTTTGAGCGTTAAATTATTAGACTTGTAAATCATAGCTAAATGGTATTGCACCTTTGGTTCAAATGATTTTCCAACCACATGTTTTTGTGCAATTTGTAATGCTTTTTTATGCTGACCTAAATTTAAATACGACCATGCTAACAAATCATAAGAATCAGCTGTCGGTCTATGATTGACCTCAATTTTTGCAATTTCTAATGCTTTTTTAGCCATTTGTTTGTCATCAGCGTATATCAAAACATTGTACTTGTTATACATTGCTCCATAATTATTATTGTCCATCATCAAGAAATAAGCGTTTTTGTTTTTTATTTCCGCGCTTTTATTTCCTTCAAATTGAGCAATTTGAGATTTTAATAAGTAAAAATCCGGCGTATTGTGAGTTGCTGCAATTGCATCAATAATTCGGTTAGCTTCCTTTGTATTTCTTTCTTTTGAAAAAACAATCCAGGCAATTCCTTTTAAAGCGTAAGAATAATTAGGATCGATCGCTAACGTCTGTAAAAAGCTATTGTACGAATCCTCAATTCTTCCCGCATGACCATAAAAATCACCTAAATTAGAATAAGACCATATTTTTAAGGTCTTATTATCATATTTTTCAGCAATATCTCTGGCTTTTTCCATAAAAGTTATAGCAGTATCCAAGTCGCCTCTATGATCATTCCACTTTGCCAGACGAATTAAATAATCAAAATCAGTCATGTCTCGAATAGCATTCAAGTTTTTGATAGCTTCAGGATAGTTTCCTAACTCCATTTGAACGTCAAAAAGTAATTTTTGAGTTTCTTTTCTTCCTTCGCCTATAGCTAAAGATTTATTAGCAAGTACAAGCGCTTCTTTAAAACGATGTTGGGAAATGTAATTTCTTGCCAAAGATCGAATGGTGGAAACTCTTGAGTAATCATATGCTTCATTCGATTTTGTTAATAATTCTTCTGATTTATACAAGTGACTGATATTCCCTGTATATTCAAAAAGAGTACTATAATTAGATGATAATTGACTTAAATAACTGATTTGGTTGGGAGCAGCATCGAATTTTTTTTGCCAAAAATCAATTTCATTTCGTGCAAAACTCAATGATTTATTATCTTTTATTGTCAAATATTTATTATAATCTTCTGTATGCGTAATTTGTTTTGATTTAGTCTCGCAACCGAATATAAATAGGATTGTGAAAACCAAAAATGGGATTATTTTTAAAGTTTTCATACTCTAAGTCTTTTGTTTGTTTGTTTGTTTGTTTGTTTTGAAAAAAAAAACAGAGCGAAGATTACCATGTAAACGCTCTGTTTTTTTTTAAATAATACTACCAGGCAGTAGCTAAATAAGGGAAAGTTGTTCCAAATGCTTTGTCATTTGCATTCACATTGTCTTTTGTTAGATTAGGATTAGATGCTCCAGTAGAACCTCCAAAAATCAATAACAATTCAACGTCAATTACATCATCTGCCAATGCTCTTCCTGTTAAAACATTTGTTCCATCAAAAAACGTTGTTTTAGCAGTTTTTGATACGTTTAATACGTCTGTAGACAAAAGACCCGTTAACTGAGCTGCAGTTTGTCCTAAAGCATTAGTGGTAAAGCCTGAATTTAAAGCTAATAATCTAGATTGGAAAATAGATTGATATTTAGCTCCCATTGCTGAAGGAATTGCAGCATTAAAATCATCTTTAGGCTGTCCTGAAGCAATGAATACAGTATTAATTGCTGGTCTAGCCATTTGATCTTGCTGTACAAATGTTCCTGAGAAATTAAGATTCGCCTCAGGATTACTGTTTGAATCGTCATTATCACAATTTACGGAAACAACCGCTGCTACTAATGCGATTGCTATAATTTTGAATTTATTTGTTTTATACATGATGTTTGTATTTAAGTTTTTTTGAGAAATCGCTACTCTGCGATTTCATAATTTAAATTTAAAATGTTATTGTTTTTTCTTAGTTTCAGCCCAAACATTTAATTTGCTTGATGTCCCTAACATTGCTTTTGGAACTTCTACGATTAATGACATAACATTAGTTCCTGCGAAAGTATCAACACCTGAACTTTTAAATCCTGTTGCAGTCCCTGCAAGAATTGCCTTAAATTGACCTAAATCAAAGAAAAATGGATCGTCTCTTGGTCCAGCAAAAAATTTCATTCCATTTTTTTCAGCAGTTAATGCTGTAGTACCGTAAGATGTTATTGCTACACTTCCAGATGCTGCAGCCGTTTTGATGGTACTTGTAGTTCCTGTCGTACCTGGAGCAACTGGTCCAAAGAAGTACATTTTGTCATCTCTTTTGATGGCTTGAATTACCAAATCTTCAATGTTGTCACCATTATTGTCAATATTGATTTCAATCATTACATTTTCATCGAATTTTGCCGCAGCAGTTGCACCGGGACTTAACAACCCTTGTGTGTTTACAGCAAATACTAAATTACTAGTGTTTTGACCTTGAAAAGCATAGACATCAGTAATATCAATTGCACTCCCTGATGCAGTTAATGGAGCATCAATGTGATCCGCAGCTACTAAAATTAAGCCTGAAACCGCCACTAGCGATAGACCTAAAATCATTTTTGTTTTTTTCATTTTGATAAAATTAAAAGTTTATACGATCATTTACGGGTAAGTATTCGATTTGGTTTTGTAAAACATAAAAAAAAATGAATTTTTTTATCAAAATATTGATAAACAATGCCTTACAAGTTAAAAAAAAAGTATTTTTTTTTAACTTAAAATTTATTTTAATGTTGGTAATCATTAAATATGTCATTTGTAAATAAGAATGTATAAGTTTGTATTCGTTAAATAATAAGATATGAGTCAAGAAGAATTATTAGTATTAATTTATAAGAAAGACGAGAGAGCTTTTACACATCTATATGATATGTATTCTAAAAGTTTATTTTCGGTTATAAATGTTCTTGTAAAAAACAGAGAAGAAGCCGAAGATGTACTTCAGGATGTATTTGTCAAAATCTGGAAAAACATTGATTCCTATCATGAAAGCAAGGGACGATTCTACACATGGATTCTGAATATTGCCCGAAATACTTCTATCGACAAACTGCGTTCTAAAAATTTTAATAACAGTCAAAAAAACCTTTCTACTGATAATTTCGTAAATCATTTTGAAGACAGTTCTAAACTGGTTGACAAAGTGGATACTATAGGTTTGCAGGATTTTGTAAAAAGGCTGAAACCAAAATGTATTCAAATAATTGATTTACTGTTTTTTAAAGGTTATACCCAACAGGAAGCTTCGGATGAATTGGCAATTCCTTTGGGAACAGTAAAAACACAAAATAGGAATTGTATTAATGACTTAAGAAATTATTTGAAAGTATAATGGAAACAAAAGAATATATAGAATCAGGAATCCTGGAACTCTATGTTTACGGTTTACTTAATGAAACCGAAAACGAAGAAGTGAGTACCATGGCAAAAAACAGTCCGGAAATACATGCGGAAATTATCGCTATTGAAAAAGCCATTATTGCTTTATCGTCAAGTTTTTCACCGTTTCATTCTGTTGCGAATTATGAAAAAATTAAAGCTAAACTGGAACTCAAACATGCTGAAATCATACAATTAGAACCTAACAAGAACAGGTCTCAATATATTGGATGGGCAGCGGCTGTGTTGTTATTAGTTGGTATTGGCTACCAATACGACCAACTGAACCAAACCTCGACACAAGTAGCTACTACTGAAATTGAGAAAGCTAAATTAGAGAAAGAATTTAATTTCTTAAAATTAAAAAATACGGCTAATGAAACGAGTTTAGCGGTTGTAAGAGATACAAAAAACACAGTTGTAGCTCTTGGAGGACAAGCAGTTGCTCCTGAATCTTCAGCGAAAGTGTACTGGAATCAAGATACTAAAGTAGTTTATATTGACGCTGCTGGTTTACCAGAACCACCTGAGGGAATGGTCTACCAGGTTTGGGCATTAAAATTAAGCCCGTTGACTCCTACCAGTATTGGATTATTAGAAGATTTTGATGCAAATGAACAAAAATTATTTGCGGTAAATAATGCTAATGAAGCTGAAGCTTTTGGAATTACACTTGAACCTAAAGGTGGAAGTTTAACTCCTACGATGGAACAATTATATACACTGGGAAAAGTATAAATAACCTATTTTTCTAATTAAAACAAAAAAGGTTCAACTACAAAGTTGAACCTTTTTTTATAGCAATCAAAAAAATATTATTTCTTATAATACTTCTTATATTTTGGATAGGAAATAGCTCCAAATAAAGTTATTACCCCTAATGAATACCATATCCAATTCAAAGAATGTGCTTCGCCACTTGCGTAAGAATGTAATCCAACTAAGTGAAAATTCACACCATAGTACGTAAACAAAATGGATATAAAAGCAAACATGCTCATCAAATTAAAAATCCATTTTCCTCGTAAAGAAGGAACAAATCGAGCATGAATTACAAAAGCATAGACCATAATACTGATCAAGGCCCAAGTTTCTTTTGGATCCCATCCCCAATAACGTCCCCAACTTTCATTAGCCCATTGTCCTCCAAGAAAGTTTCCAATAGTTAACATAATTAAACCAACTGTTAACGCTAATTCATTAATATAAGTGATTTCCTGAATATTCAAATCCATTTTGGCTTTGTTTTTTTCATTGGTAAACAAAATCAATAATAATGAAACTGCTCCTAAAATCATTCCTAACGCAAACGGTCCATAACTTGCCACAATAACCGCCACGTGAATCATTAACCAATACGAATTCAGTACCGGTTGTAAATTTGCAATTTCCGGGTCAATCCAGTTCATGTAGGCCGCAGCCAAAATCATGGCGGTTACAAATGCTGATGAAGCTATAGTAAGTTTTGATTTTCTGTCGAAAGCCAAACCAAAAAACATCGTTGCCCAAGCTACATAAATGATAGACTCATACGCGTTGCTCCAAGGCGCATGGCCCGAAATATACCATCTTGCAATTAATCCAAAAGTGTGCAATGCAAATAACGCAATCACGACAATATGCATAAAATTAACTAAATAGTTCAGGGCTTTTCTTTCTTTAAAGATTTGTAAAATCGTAAAAAACAACATCAAAATAGACGCAAAAATATACCAGTACGGTAATTTCTTGAAAACATCATATTTGTTATACAACACCTCTGAAGTGATTTTTTCATCACTTGGTCTTACTTTGCTACCAAATCGTTTTTGGAAACCATTAATACTTTCCAGCAACTCATCGGCTGTTTTGTAATCATTAGAGTCTGAAGCGTTTGCCAAAGACCCAAAATACAAAGGCAGTACATTTTTAGTATAGGTCGCTTCCATTCCTTTGAAACCTGCTTCATTGAGTTCTAAATAAGAAACCCATTTGTTATTTTTATCATCCGGAATTGGGAAAATCTTCAATATTCTACCACTCAAAGCAGATTCCATCAGATTTACTTTTTTATCTGTTTCGATAAAATCTTTTTCAAACTGATTAGGATTTGCAGCTTTAAATGCTTCTTCTAAATATTTAGAAAGCTTGTAATTGCCTTTAGCATCAAAGAAAGCCACAAAAGGAGCAAATTCTGCTTTCTTGTCGACTCCAATAATTTTTCGAATACTATCATTCCCGCTTTTGATATAAATAATTGGGATTTCAATCCAATAACTCGCGTATTGTGTCATGGACAAAAACACTTGGTCAGAATTCATTCCGTTATAAGAATCATCATGACTTACTTTTCGCAATAATTCTGATGAAAACGTATTAATCGGTTTCATCCTACCGCCACCATCTTGAATTACCAGTCTACCAAATTTTGTCGCATGTGTTTCAGGCACTTTATACTTAATAATCAAAGCATTTAGTTCATCCTGACTCAGTACTTTTTTGTTGTGATTCGCATGCGTTGCTGGTGCAGCTTCAGCCTCCGTATGCGCATGTCCTTCATGATCATCGTGATTGTGTTCTTGCTCTTGTGCAAAGCTATTGAAACCGAACAGCAATATTAAAATCGTTAATAATTTAGCTTTCTTAATTTTGACCACTTCCAATTTGCGTTTGACATCCGCAAAACGAGAATATTTGGTAAACATAATCGCCATCATTGCAAAATACAACATAAAATAACCAATATAAGTCAGCGTTGTTCCCCAAAAATCATGGTTTACGGACAAAACCGTTCCTTTTTCATCAGGATCAAAACTAGATTGAAAAAAACGAAATCCTTTGTGGTCTAATACATTATTCATATAAATTCTGGCATCAAATTGTTCTTTATCCTCCACAGTCACTTTACTTTCAAACGAAGAATAACTTTTCTCCGTTCCAGGATATTTCTGTGCGATAAAATCATTCAATTTTATCTTAAAAGGCAATACATACGCTTTACTTCCGTAGAAAAAAGTATAATCAATTTTTCCAATTTTAACTGTTTTAGCTTCTCCAACTTTACCTTTGGAACCTAAAACGGTAACTGTTTGTTGTTTACCTTCGGCCATAACTTTTACAGTAATTGCATCTTCATGGCTTTTAGCTTTAAAATCATTATCCGATTCATAATCAACAATTCCCTTGACCGCGGGATCTGGAAATACAAATCGCATTTCACCTATGCTGTATAACGAACGCATCATCAATGGTTGCGCATTATCCTTAGTTACTTTACCCTCTAATTTATCAGCCATTCTCATAAAATTACCTTCAAAAGGCGTTTGGATTGTATACGCAGTTCCGGTAGTATTGATGTTTATCGCGCCGTCTGTAAATTTATTTAAAGAAAATAATACGTTGTGAATGTTTTGTACTTCGCCATCTTTCAAGAAATGCTCGTGGCGCCCGCCATCGCCAGCTTCTACAATTTTCAAAAACACAGTACCTGTACGATCTGGTTTGATGTATTCTTTAGCTCCCATGATAAAATTTTCATATTCTACCTCAAATGGAGTATCGGCAAACTTTCCTGAAATGCTAAAATCATTATTTGTTGCCGGAGACAAAAGAACTTGTTTTTCAAAAACCCTGCGTTTCATTTCGCCTTTAAATTCACCGTCTACAAAAACAGTTAGAAAGGTTTTATCTGAAAATATCTGATTTTCCGAAGCGCCTTCTCGAATGGGCATCATCCCTTCATAACTGATGTAACGCGTTACAAAAGCACCCGCAATAATGAAGATAAAAGACAAGTGAAGCAACAATGTAGCCCATTTTTCTTTTTTTAAGAGTTGGTAACGCTTGATATTTCCAATGAAATTGATAACGAAAAACACGTGAATGGCTTCAAACCACCAGGCATTGTAAATTAAAATTTTTGCGGTATCGGTATTGTATTTACTTTCGATAAAAGTTCCGGTAGCCATGGCAACGGCGTAAGAAATAAATAAAAAGGCCATTAAACGTGTAGAAAACAAAAAAGAAAATATTTTTTTATCCATTTTTATGGGATTATGTTTTGTAAAAGTGCCACAAAAGTACTTAAAAATGTTGACTTCTATATTCTGACATTTGTTAATTTAATCCAAAATTAAGAATGAATATCAAACCCTAAAAAGGCTCTTTACAAGGCTAAAGTCATTTATTTACCCTTGTCAATTTCGAATAAAACTCTTAATATTTTTTTGCTAATTTTGTCCCATGGTCAAAGTAGTAATTATTGGTTCCGGTAACGTAGCGCAACATTTGATTGCCGCTTTTCAAAATGCTCAAATTCTGGGGTCGGAAATCGAGTTAATACAGGTGTATTCCAGACAAACTGGAAGTGTTTCACACTTGATCGGTTTGGAACAGATTACAAATAATTTAGATACTTTGGCGGAAGCTGATTTATATATTATTTGCGTATCGGATGATGTGATTGCAGCGCTTTCTTCACAACTTCCGTTTAAAAATCGTTTGGTGGTGCATACTTCAGGAAGTGTTCCGTTGAATGTTTTGAATGAAGACAATCGTAAAGGGGTTTTTTATCCTTTGCAAACCTTTACCAAAAACAAACCTGTAGATTTCAAAATGATCCCAATTTGCTTAGAAAGTGAAAATGCTTCTGATTATCAATTATTGGATAAAGTAGCCAAATCAATTTCTGAAAAAATTTTCGCAATAAATTCAGACCAACGCAAAGCGTTGCATGTTGCAGCCGTATTTGTCAATAATTTTACGAATCATTTGTACCAAATAGGTCAGGAAATTTGCGAGGAACATCAGGTTCCTTTCGAAATTCTGAAACCTTTAATCGCTGAAACCGCAAATAAAATAATGGTGCTTTCTCCCGAAGAAGCGCAAACTGGTCCTGCAAAACGCAATGATACTGCAACTATTGAAGCACATGAAGCTTTTTTATCACAGGCGAATCATTTAAATATTTATAAAACACTAACACAATCAATATTAGAGAATGGCAAAAAGTTATAAAGAAATAATGAACGACATCACTACATTTATTTTTGATGTCGATGGCGTACTAACCGATAGCTCTGTTTTTGTAACCAATGAAGGAGAAATTTTGCGTACGATGAACATTCGCGATGGGTATGCGATGAAAGCTGCCATTGAAAGCGGTTATAAGGTGTGTATTATTTCGGGCGGAAGCAATGAAGGTGTCCGGGTCAGACTTCGAAATCTTGGTATCACAGATATTTATTTGGGCACACCCGATAAAGTGGAAACCTTTGATGAATATACGGATGTTTACCAAATAAATCCAGCACATGTTTTGTACATGGGCGATGATATTCCTGATTATCATGTGATGAAATTAGTGGGATTACCAACTTGTCCTCAAGACTCAAGTCCAGAAATCAAAGCCATTTGTAGCTATATTTCACATAAAAATGGTGGAAAAGGCGCTGTGAGAGACGTAATAGAGCAAGTTATGAAAGCACAAGGAAAATGGATGGCTTATTTTGACGGGAAACACGATTAGTAGTATTTTAAATCTTAAATTATAAATTTCAAATAAAATCTGTGGTTCCATTTCTAAAACTAATCCGATACCAAAACCTGCTAATGCTCGCTTTTATGCAGCTTATTTTTAGGTACGGATTTTTTAAAATTCAAAATATTCCTTTGGCATTAGCGGATTGGCAATATGGCTTATTAGTTTTATCAACCGTTTTGATTGCTGGTGGTGGGTATATCATTAATAATATTTTTGATCAAAACACGGATACAATCAACAAACCCAATACCGTTGTTATAGGTAAAAGCATTTCGGAAACGCAAGCATATAATTTATACGTTGGACTTACTGCAACGGGCGTGGCGATTGGTTTCTATTTATCAAATGTTATAGTCAAACCTGGTTTTGCCTCTATATTTATTCTGATTGCAGCGACACTCTATTTGTATGCCACAAGTCTGAAACAAATGATGATCATTGGTAACGTTATTATTGCATTGTTGCTTTCTTTTAGTGTGATCATCATTGGTATTTTTGATTTATATCCCGCCACAGGAATAGACAATCAACAGCAAATGGGATTGTTTTTTTCTATATTATTAGATTACGCTATTTTTGCTTTTATGATCAATCTGCTTCGGGAAATTGTAAAAGATATTGAAGATACAGATGGTGATTACAACCAAGGAATGAACACCTTACCCATTGCAATAGGAAAATCCAGAACTGGAAAAATAGTTTTTGGATTAAGTTTTATTCCACTTTTTTTTATTTTATTTTACATTAATAAATACTTGTTCGAATTACTATTCGTTACAATATATCTGTTGCTTTTTGTTGTAGGTCCGCTGATTTTTTTTACTGTAAAAATGTGGTCGGCTACATCAAAAAAAGAGGTGCACATTTTGAGTATACTTTTAAAATGGATTCTGCTTTTTGGAATCCTGTCCATTATTATTATCAGTTTAAATATAAAATATAATGCTTAGAAATAAATTAAAAAAATACATTTTAATTCTGGCTTCGGGTTCACCGAGACGCCAACAATTTTTTAAAGATTTAGACTTAGATTTTGAAATTCGATTGAAAGAAATCGAAGAAATTTATCCGCCGGAATTAAAAGCTCATGAAATCACTAATTATTTGGCTGAACTGAAAGCCAGCGCTTATGAAGGAGAATTAAATCCGAATGAAATTCTGATTACCAGCGACACCATTGTCTGGCACAATGACAAAGCTTTGGGTAAACCAAAAGACGAACAAGATGCTTTTGAAATCTTGAAATCTTTATCGAACGCCACTCATGAAGTCATCACTTCTGTTTGCTTTAAAACAAATGAAAAAGTCGAAATTTTACACGAAGTAACAAAAGTCACTTTCAATGAATTAAGTGAGGAATCTATTCGTTATTACGTAGAAAATTACAAACCGTATGATAAAGCGGGTTCGTATGGCATTCAGGAATGGATTGGTTTTATAGGTGTTTCAAAAATTGAAGGTTCTTATGCTAATGTGATGGGAATGCCAACGGATAAAGTGTACGAATATTTGAATAATTTAGCTTAGTCATTTTATGGAAATCTCATTAGTACACGAATACACCAAGGAATTAATTGCTACAGGAGTATTAGGGATTTTGCTGATTATATTGCGGATAATTTCAACAAAACTGGTGCGTCGCTACGCAAAATCAAACCAAACGCTGGAACACAGAACCAATTTAGTCATCAAATACATTCATTTATTTATTCATATACTGGTAATTGTTGCTTTAATAATAATTTGGGGAGTACAGACTAAAGATATTTTTATTGCTCTTTCTTCAATTACAACCGTTGTAGGAGTTGCAATGTTTGCTCAATGGTCTATTTTAAGTAATATTACCTCCGGTATTATTTTGTTTTTTTCTTTTCCTTTTAAAATTGGTGACGTTATAAAAATCCATGATAAAGATTTTCCAATTGAAGCTGAAATAGAAGATATTGGTGCCTTTCATGTTTTCTTAAAAACGATTGATGGGGAAAAAATTATTTATCCCAATAATTTGCTATTGCAAAAGGGAATATCTATTCTAAAAAATCATTTTGAAAATAAGGAATTCGTAGATTAATTTATAACTTTATGAATGATAATGTCACAGTCAATATTAAAACTATCAATTGGGAAGTGACAATTATATAACTAATGCTATAAAATATGTAATACATTAAATTTTTTAATATTACATATTTGTGAGTTGAATAATAATTAGTTTAAAATACAAATCAAAAAAAATATGAATGATATCCTAAAATTTCCATTTTATGCTAAATTATCCTTGACTTTGTTGGGTTTAATTGCTATTATCTTTATTTTTTATATTGGTCAAGACATATTGATTCCTGTAATGATGTCGTTTTTATTTGCCATTTTGTTATATCCTATTGTTAAATTTTTCAAATCTAAACTTCGTTTTCCGCATGTGCTTGCCGTGATGATTGCCGTGATACTGTTTGTCTTAATTTTTATAGGTCTTTTTGTGTTTCTTTCCTTTCAAATCAGTGATTTTGCCGATGATTTTGATAAAATTGAAAGAAATATAAACATTCATCTTAGTAATATTCAAGTGTTTGTGAGAGATAATTTTAATGTAAGTTCGAGAGAACAAAAGCAGTATATGGATAGTGCTACTCAAGATTCGATGGAGAAAGGAAAAGAAATCATTGGAACTACCTTAATGTCATTTACGGATACTTTGATAAATTTAACTTTAATTCCAATTTATACTTTTTTAATTCTTTTATACAGAACTCATTTTTTACTGTTTTTATCTAAATTATTCAAAAAAGAAAATCACGAACAGTTAAAAAACATTCTAACAAATATAAGAGTTGCAATCAACAGTTACATTGTAGGTTTGATTATCGAAATGATTTTAATTTCAGTAATGACAACACTTGGATTTATGCTTATTGGTATGAAATACGCCATTTTATTGGGAATTATTACAGGAATTTTAAATCTAATTCCTTACATAGGAATTCTTTTTGCCGGTGTTTTAAGTATTGTAGCTTCGCTTACCGGTTCACCTGATTTATCAATAATTATAGGTGTAATTGTCATTACAATCGTCGTTCAACTAATTGATAATAATGTGATTGTTCCTTTGATTGTAAGTTCCAAAGTTGAAATAAACGCATTTGTATCAATTGTGGGAATCATCATTGGCGGAGCAATTGCCGGAGTTTCAGGCATGTTTTTAGCACTTCCGATACTTGCAGTGCTCAAAGTGATTTTTGACAGAGTAGAATCATTGGAGCCTTGGGGCTATTTAATGGGGGATCATTTACCTAAAACCTATACTTGGCGTAAAATTAAATTACCGCTGTTTGATTCCGAAGAACCATCAGAAAAGATGATAATCAAAGCTGACGTTGTTGTTCCAGTTTTTACCGAAACGACCACTGAAAATGCCTCCAATCAAACTGATAAATAAGTGGGTAATTATTAATCAAATCAGTTTCGAATGCTGAATATCTAAAAGTTTTTACGCAATCATTAAAACGTTTTCTGTACGTTTTCTTAGTCTTTTTCAGTTGATTCTTTAACAATGTATAAAAAAATAAAACTAGTTTTTTTTCTTATGTTCATCTGTTGTTCTGCCATTTCTTATGGGCAAGAAATAAAGGTCACGAAAGATTCTTCTAACGTTTACTACAATATTAGAAACTATTCAAAAAAGAATAAGTTTACCCGATTGATGCATAAAATAGTTTTTAGAACGCCAGTGATAAAAAACGAAATAACAAAAGAAGTCCAAAAAGACTACAGCGGTTTTGAAGGCAAAATTATAAGGAACATTACTATTCTTACACTCGATCCTTTTGGGTACTCTGAAATTGACACTTTAAAAAAGCCTAAAAATTGGGCGGAAAAAAATGGGAATAAAATCCATATTAAAACCAACTCGCTTACGATAAGAAATTTATTGCTAATTAAAAAAAATAATCCGTTTGATTCATTATTAGTGAAAGAATCAGAGCGTTTGATACGAGCGCAACGATTTATAAATCGGGTGGATATTGCACCTAAATTAATTCCAAATAGTCCTGATTCTGTCGATATTGCTATCCGAGTTTTAGATTCTTGGAGTTTGGTTCCCAAAGGTTCGTTTTCAAGTTCAAGAATTAGTTTTGGATTGAACGAGCGTAATTTTCTAGGTTTAGGACATCAATTTGAAAATAAAATAAGAAACAGATTCAGTGACGGAAAAAGTGCCTACGCGGTTGCTTACACTATTCCCAATGTAAAAAATACCTTTATAAATACCAAAGTCACTTACCAAATTGATTTAGACGGTTTTTATGGAAAGAGTATTGCTATTGATCGCCCTTTTTATTCGCCTTTGACAAAATGGGCTGGTGGAGTTTATTTAGATCAGCAATTTAGAAAAGATACTTTACCCGATTCCAATTTAGTTTTTGCGTATCAGAATTTCAAATTCAATACACACGATTTTTGGCTTGGGCGTGCTTTTAGAATTTTCAAGGGTAATACTGAAAATGAAAGAACGACGAATCTTGTTGCGACAGGACGGTTTTTACATATTAAATACCAAGAAAGTCCTATTTTTGAGTATGATCGCGATGATTTTTATTCAAATGAAAAACTTGCACTAATAGGAATTGGTATTTCATCACGTAAATTTATAAGAGACCGCTTTATTTTCAAAAATGGAATTATTGAGGATGTCCCCATTGGAAGAACATACGGAATAACAACCGGCTACCAATATAAAAACAGTTCTGGACGATATTATTTGGGTGGTCGCGCCACCTTTGGGAATTTTTACAAATATGGTTTTTTGAGTGCAAATTTTGATGTGGGAACTTTTTTTGAAAAAGGCATTACCAAACAGACGGCTTTTTCTTTTCAGGCCAATTATTTCACCAATCTGTTGACTCTTGGAAAATGGAAATTACGACAGTTTGTTAAACCACAATTAGTTATTGGTTCAAACCGCATGGATGCAATTGGAGATCAACTTTCAATTAATGAGAATTATGGTCTCAATGGTTTCACTATGGCAGAGTATGGGACCAAAAAAGCGTTAATGACTTTGCAAACCCAAGCCTATGCTCCATGGGATTTTTGGGGATTTCGTTTGAATCCTTTTTTTAATTATTCAATTGCTTTACTTGGGAATTCGAAAAAAAGCTTGACAGAGAGCAAAGCGTATTCTAAAATTGGAATTGGGTTCATCGTAAACAATGATTATTTAGTCTTTAGCTCTTTCCAAATTTCCCTTTCCTATTATCCAACCATTCCTGGAAATGGCGAACATATTTTTAAAACGAATGCATTTGAGACGACAGACTTTGGCTTTCAGGATTTTGAATTAGCAAAACCAAGAACTGTAATTTACAGGTAAATAAACTACAACAGAAGTACAATTACAAGCAATCAAAATCTTTAAATTGCTAATTTTTAAAATAATACAAATTACACTTCGGGCATGTTAACGTAAATTATATAATTAATTGCCTAAATAGTGTAAGTTTATGTAGCATATTATTTCTTACTTTTATCAAATAGAAATTTTTAATTAAAACCAAAAGAAATGAAAAAAGTTACCTTTTATTTAATGATGATGGTATTGTCATTGAGTGTTGTTCCTACGCAAATGTTAGCTGCTGAAAAAACTCCAACTTCGGTTTCAAGTACCCCAAAAGAAGTTCCTGCTGAAGTTAAAGTATTGCTTAATCGTCTAGACGAAATAAAAGCAATGGACAAGTCTGAATTGACTTCAACAGAGAAAAAAGAATTACGTAAAGAAGTTCGTGCTATTAAAGCAGAATTAAAATCTACAGGAAATGGTGTTTATTTATCTGTTGGAGCTATTATTATCGTTATTCTTTTATTGATTCTTTTGTTATAAGTCAATAAAAATTAAAAATAGAAATTAGGAAACGGTAAATCGTTTCCTTTTTTTATGCAAGCCAGGATCAACATAAATTCTGTTATTCTAGCTTGGCATACTTCTTGGATTTAAAATAAAAAATAGTGACCTTAAAAGGACCTGTAAAAAAAATAGTAATTAAAAATTTAAAAGATGAAGACATTAAAATTAATCGCCGCAATTATAATTCTTTTGGTATCAACCAATACGATACAGGCACAAGTTTCAGTAAATGTAAATTTAGGAAGCCCTCCATCGTGGGGTCCTGCAGGATACTCCGCAGTAGATTATTATTATTTACCAGATGTTCAGTCTTATTATGACATAAAAGCCAGACAATTTATTTATTTAGGCGATGGACAGTGGGTACGTTCCAGAAATTTACCTAACCAATACAGAAACTATGATTTATACAACGGCTATAAAGTAGTCTTGAATGATTATCATGGTTCAAAACCATACAGTAACTTTAACAAACATAAAGTTAAATATTTCAAGGGGTATAAAGGTAGTCCACAAAAAACAATTGGCATCAGAAAAGTTGTGGTTCGTAAAGCTTCATATAACCATGGAAACAACGCAAATGATGATTACAACAAAGGAAAAGGAAATAATGGTCATGGAAAAGGAAATAAAGGACATGGTAACGACAAGCATTAATACCGGAATACCCTGCCAAAAAAAAAGAACCTCCAAGCGAGGTTCTTTTTTTTAGGGAAAATAATATGATAATCAAATCTTAAAAAAAAGTTAATTATTTCACGCTGGCACAGTTGTTGAAAATCGATAAACAGAAAATAAAAAGAGTTCCAATAAATAATTACAAAAAAATTTAAAAAGATGAGAACACTAAAATTAATTGCCGTAGGAATTATCCTTTTTGCCTCCAGTACAATACAAGCGCAAGTTTCAGTAAATGTAAATATAGGAACCGCTCCATCTTGGGGTCCAGTAGGATATTCGAACGTAGACTACTATTACTTACCTGATGTTGAATCCTACTATGATATTAGAGCCACACAATTTATTTATTTTGGTGGTGGAAGGTGGATTCGTTCCAGACAGTTGCCTAGTCAATACAGAAACTATGATTTATATAATGGATACAAAGTAGTATTAAATGATTACCATGGTTCTAGACCTTATAACAACTTTAGAAACCATAAAACCAAATATTATAGAGGATACCATCCTAGAGAACAAAGAAATATAGGATATAACAACGACCGCAGAGTGTATGTGAATAACAGACAATATGATAACCGTAAACAATACGACAACCGCAGACGTTACAGCAGTCATCGAGAAAATGATAATGATGATCATAGAGAAAATGATGATCATAAAGAAAATAAAAATTATAAACATGGTCGTGGGAATAAACATGGACATGGAGAAGATAGAGATTAAGCTTTAAAATACCATCAAAAAAGAAGAGAGAAAACTACAATTAGTTTTCTCTCTTTTTTGTTCAATCGAACTATTATTCTTTAAAGAAAACTAAAAAAATTTCAGAAAAAAATATTTAATTCCTACATTTGAAGCTATTGCAAATTAAATTTAAAAGAATGCAAAAAAAACTCAGCCTAATCATTGTAACAATTCTGGTTTGTTTTCAAATTACAACTGCGCAACAACCACAAAAATTAAATTCCGTTGAAATTTATCATCAAATTGAAAAGCTTAATTTTCTTGGATCAGTACTGTACATCGCAGCGCACCCAGATGATGAAAATACCCGACTAATTTCTTATTTATCCAATGAACAAAAAGCAAGAACAGGATATTTATCGTTGACACGTGGTGATGGCGGCCAAAACTTAATAGGAACGCAACTACGGGAATTATTGGGGGTAGTACGAACACAAGAACTTATTGAAGCCCGAAAAATTGATGGTGGAGAACAATTTTTTTCCCGTGCCAATGATTTTGGGTTTTCTAAAAATCCAACAGAAACCTTAGAAATTTGGGATAAAGAGAAAGTATTGGCTGACGTTGTTTGGGCCATAAGGAAATTTCAGCCCGACGTAATTGTCAACCGGTTTGATCATCGATCTCCAGGGACTACACACGGTCATCACACTTCATCGGCAATGTTGAGTGTAGAAAGTTTTGAACTGGCCAATAATCCAGCCATTTTTCCGGAACAATTGCAATTTGTAAAACCTTGGCAAACCAAGCGTCAGTTTTTCAATACCTCTTGGTGGTTTTATGGAACTCTCGAAAAATTTAATGCCGCCGATAAAAAGAACTTAATTGCAATAGAAACTGGCGTATATTATGCCGGTTTAGGAAAATCAAATCAAGAAATAGCAGCATTAAGTAGAAGCCGTCATCAATCGCAAGGTTTTGGCAGCACTGGTGCACGTGGCGAAGAAACAGAATATTTAGAGTTTATAAATGGAAGTGCTTTAACAGACAAAAAATCATTATTTGAAGGAATCGATACCTCTTGGAACCGCGTAAAAGGAGGAAAAGCAATCGGAGAATTGTTGACAACCATCAAAGCTGAATTCGACCATAAAAATCCTGCGGCAAGTATTCCAAATTTGGCGAAAGCCTACACTATGATGAAAGCTTTGGATGAAAATCATTGGGCCCCATTGAAATCTTCATCCATAAAAGAAATTATAGCAGCCTGTTCGGGTTTGTATCTTGAAGCCGTAGCTCAAAATCAGGAGGCCACTCCGGGAAGCACTATAAAACTGAAGCTTGAAGCCATTAACAGAAGCGGAGTACCTATTCAATTAATGAGTGTGACCGCTCTTCCAAATCAAATTACAATACCTCAAAATCGCGAGTTAAAAAACAATATTCTAAACAATATAAAGCTGGATTTTAAATTGCCCGAATCAATTAACTACACACAACCATATTGGCTAAAAGAAAAAGGAACCGTGGGAATGTATGCCGTAAATCAGCAACAAAACATAGGGATTCCAGATATTATTAGGGAAACTAAAGTGGTGTTTAACGTTCAAATCAACGGAATTGAAATCCCATTTGAACGAACTGTTGTTTATAAATACAATGATGATGTAAAAGGCGAAGTGTATAATTATCTGGATATAGTTCCTGAAGTTACCACTTCAATAATTGACAAAGTACTGATTTTTAAAGACACGAAGATTAAATACGTAGGCGTAAAAATTAAAGCTGGGAAAGATGAAGTAAAAGGAAATCTCCAACTCCAACTGCCTGAAAACTGGAATGTTTCTCCTAAATCAATTCCATTCAATATCCAAAAAAAGGGAACCGAGCAAATTGTCTATTTTGAAGTAATTGCACCTAACAAATCCGAAGAGGCAACAGCAAAAAGTGTTGCAATTATTGATAACAAGCAATTTGACAAAGAGCAAATCATCATTAATTACGACCACATCACTAAACAGCAAGTTTTAAAATCGGCTGAAGCCAAATGCATTAAAACGGATTTAAAAACAAATGGTGAAAAAATCGCATACATTATGGGTGCCGGAGATGAAGTTCCTAGCAGCTTAACACAATTGGGCTACATTGTTACCCTGCTAAAACCCGAAGAAATAACACCTGAAAAATTAGAAAATTTTGATGTCGTGATAACTGGTGTTCGTGCTTACAACACCGTTGCGGCATTGGCAAATAAGCAAAACATTCTTTTTGATTTTGTAAAAGGTGGAAAAACAATGCTAGTTCAATACAATACTGCCGGTGATCTTGTAACCGATAATATTGCACCTTATCCGTTGAAACTGTCCCGCGACAGAGTAACGGAGGAAGATGCCGAAGTCCGATTTTTGGCAGCAAACCATCCGGTTTTGAATTTCCCAAATAAGATTACCACTAAAGATTTTCAAGACTGGAAACAAGAGCAAGGTTTGTATTATCCCAGTGAATACGACAAAGCCTTCACTCCTATTCTATCTTCAAATGATAAAGGAGAAACACCAAAAAATGGTGCTTTACTGATAGCTCAATATGGAAAAGGCCATTACATTTATACAGGTTTAAGCTTTTTTAGAGAATTACCTGAAGGCGTTGCCGGTGCCTATAAATTAATTTCAAATATCATCTCGTTGAAATCATCCGAAACTATTCCTGCAAAAAATATAAAGCACTAACGCTACCAAAAATGGAAACAAAAAAAATAAAAACCTGGAAAAAGAACTACACATGGGTGCTTGTGGCTAATGCTATTTACATCTTGATCTTTTGTCTCATCATGAAATTATACTCTTAAATTATGCAATTATTTGATTGGATTATACTCGTAGTTACTTTACTGTTCATAGTAATTTACGGTGCTTGGAAAACCAAAGGAAGTAAAAATGTAGAAGACTTTATTCTGGGAAATAATGAAACACCGTGGCATGTTGTGGGACTTTCCGTGATGGCGACCCAAGCTAGTGCAATTACGTTTCTTTCCACTCCGGGACAAGCATATCATGACGGAATGGGATTTGTACAATTCTACTTTGGATTGCCTATTGCCATGGTGGTAATTTGTGTCACCTTTATTCCTCTGTATCACAAATACAAAGTTTACACGGCTTACGAATACCTTGAAAAAAGATTTGATTTAAAAACCCGTTCTCTTGCAGCCATTCTTTTCTTGTTCCAAAGAGGTTTAGGAACTGGATTGACCATTTATGCGCCAGCGATTATTTTATCGGCACTATTGGGTTGGAATCTTACTTACATGAATATTATAATTGGTGTATTGGTAATCATTTATACTTTTTCGGGCGGCACAAAAGCGGTGAATGTAACTCAAAAACAGCAAATGTTTGTAATCATGTCCGGAATGTTCATCACATTCTTTCTGATATTGCATTATTTACCAAATGATATGACATTTACCAGTGCTTTGCATATTGCCGGCGCGAATGATAAAATGAACATTGTCAATTTCTCTTTTGACCCGGAAGAAAAATATACTTTTTGGAGCGGAATCACAGGCGGTTTTTTCCTTGCGTTGGCTTATTTTGGAACGGATCAATCTCAGGTAGGACGTTATTTATCCGGAAGATCTGTTCGGGAAAGTCAAATGGGCCTGATTATGAACGGACTCTTAAAAGTACCGATGCAGTTCTTTATTTTACTTACTGGAGTAATGGTTTTTGTTTTTTTTCAATTCAATCCTGTACCGTTAAATTTTAATCCAAACAACAAAGCAATGATTGAAAAATCGGCTTTCAAAGGCGAATACAATGCTTTGGAGAAAAAACTAGACGATTTATCGGAGGATAAAAAAGTGATTAATCTTTTGTACATCGATCAACTCAATCAAGATTATGACAATCCAATCCTTCGAAAAGAATTAGTGGCTTTGTCCAATAAAGAAAAAGATTTAAGAGATCGAGCTAAAGAAATAATTATAAAAGCTGATAGCAATAGTGAAACGAATGACAAAGATTATGTGTTTTTTCACTTTATTCTTAACTATTTACCCAAAGGACTTATAGGATTATTGCTGGCTGTTATCATTTCAGCAGCAATGTCATCAACCGCTTCCGGACTGAATGCATTAGCATCCACTACTGCAATTGATATTTACAAACGAAATGTCAAAGAGGAAAAGTCAGAAAGGCATTATCTTTATGCTACCAAATTCTTTACCTTATTATGGGGAATTATTGCGATACTTTTTGCCTGCATCGGGACGCTGTTTGAAAATTTAATCCAATTGGTAAACATCATTGGATCTATATTTTACGGAACTGTATTGGGAATTTTCCTGGTTGGTTTTTACATACACAAAGTTCAATCAAAAGCTATATTTTACAGTGCTGTTGTCAGTCAACTTACTATTTTTATCATTTACTATTACGCGATTTACATCTTTCCAAGCGGTGAAGAAAAACTTGGGTATTTATGGCTTAATTTCATCGGAGCAATGTTAACGATAGTAATTTCGTTGCTATTACAATGGACGATTTTCAGAAAACAGAGAGGGATTACTGCTTAAATAAAAGTACTGTCGCTCTTTAATTTCTGAACTAAATGATTGTGTTTTAGTTTCGTAAATCTATTAACTTAAGATTTGCAAATCATAATGATGGTATCCTTTTATTTTTAAAAACACTGGAATATTTATTTGTAATATTTTAATTCCGATGAAGACGGAATCACACAATCTGAATTACGTAAGGAGATTTCCATTTCCTCAAAATGACAAACAGCGCAATTGTTTATTAAGGTTATTACAAAAATAAAATGGTATTAGGCGCTACATTTAAAATGATAATGCCTGATTTTTCAAACAAAAAAAATCCCGTTTCATCTATTTGAAACGGGTTTTTTTTGTAAAAAAATTAAAATAATTAGTTCTTACTCCATTCTGCGATACTGTCTTTATTCATTTTTACGTAATCTTGGTTTTTTGCAATTTCAGCCGCGGCAAGAGATAATTTCGCAGTTTCAATTGCTCCTTTTTTATCTCCAAGTTTGGCTTGAATCAATGACTTTAATCTGTTAAACCAAAACGGTTTATCTTTACTCATATCCAATGCTTTGTTTACATAAACCAAAGCTTTTGCATTATCCCCGTTCGATTGAAATAAAAATTGAGCGGCAGAAAAATAATCCGCAGCAGCTGGTCCCGCTAATGCTTTCTCGATATTAGCTGTCGCTTTTTGTTGTGTAGGCACTTCAAATTTTAACGCTGCATAAGAGTTCTCCCAATATATTTCTAAAAAGGCAAAATTGTTATCTAAACCGCTAATTCCCATAGTAAATGTTTCCACACTTTTATTTAAAGTTTCTGGCTTAACTGTAGCTCTAAGTGCTACATTTTCTTCTTTCCACTCTTCTGGATTACCCCAGTTATCCGTAGTTTTATAAAAAATTATTTCCCAGCTTTCTATTTTTGGAATTGTGTACAACGAATATTTTCCTTTTTTCAAAGTTTTTCCATCAATAATTACATCGTCGCTGAAAGATACGGTTGTGTTTTCATTCGCTCCTGTTCTCCACACTTTTCCAAAAGGAATTAAATTACCAAATACGGCTCTTCCTCTTGCACTTGGTCTTGAATAATTAATTTCTACATCTGTCAAACCTACTGCTTGCATGATGGTAGATTTCGGACTCGATTGAGGTGTTTTAACTTGTGCCTCGATAGTGAAATTTGCTATAATAATGGCAAATACAATGATTATTTTTTTCATGTTTCAAATTTTTATGTTTCCAAATTTACAAATTCAGTGGCTTTCTATTGTTAATTATTTCTTAATTTAGACTGAATATCCTTAAGGATATCAAAACCCAATTCATTAAAATGATTAATTACAACATCAGCTTCCGATAAATCTTGAGCTTCAGAATGAATACTGTTGTAACCCACACAAAAAATCCCTGCAGCTTTCGCCGCTCTTATTCCATTCGTACTGTCTTCAATGATAATACAGCTCTCTTTTGGGGCAATTGACAAACTAGCGGCATGTTCAAAAATAGCAGGATCTGGTTTCGAATTTGGAAAATCTTCTCCGCTTACAACATGCGTAAAATACTCATGCAATTTAAACCGGTTAAAAACTCGCTCAACAGTAACTTTGGATGCTGAAGAAGCCAGAATCAACTGCATTCCGTTTTGATGCAGTTCTTTAATAAAACTTTCAACACCTTCCAGTAATTCCAAATCAGCTTTACTGTCAAAAGCATCATTAAAAATAGTACGTTTTCTTTGAATCAAATCTTCAACTTCGTGTTCAATTACAAAAATCTCTTTCAATTTCTGAAACGTATTTCGAGTCGAAAAACCAGTAAATGAGGTGTACATTTCCTCCGTAACAGTAATATTTAATTCATTAAATTGTTTGAAATAAGCATAACGATGTACGGGTTCAGTGTCGACAATTACGCCATCCATGTCAAAAATTACGGTTTGTATCATTTGAAATTATAAATTGTGAGTTATGAGTTTTAATCTTTAATACGAAGGCTAAAAATGAATACTATTTCTTTAGCAAATAACGAATCACGGTTTCTGCAGCGTACAAACCAAATAATCCCGGCATGTAACTGTTTGTCCCGTAAAATGACTTTTTAAAATTGGATCCGTCTGTCATTTTTAAACTCGTCTCATCTTGAATTTCAGAAGAAAAAACCACTTTCAATTTATCAATTTTAAATTCTTTCAATCGTCTTCGGATGGTTTTAGCAAAGAAACAATTCACCGTATTGGTAATATCGGTTACTTTCACTTTAGAAGCTTCCATTTTGCCGCCCGCGCCCATACTGCTGATGATTTTTACTCTTTTTCGCTTGGCGCCAATAATTAAATTTAACTTTGGAGTGACACTGTCGATGCAATCCAAAACATAATCAAACTCCTCTGAAACAATTTCGAAAGCGCGCTCCGGTGAAAGAAATTCTTGCACGCGAATCAATTTCAACTCTGGATTAATGTCCATTAATCGATCCCCAACAACAGTAATTTTGGGTTGTCCCACAGTAGAATGTAAAGCAGGTAATTGTCGGTTTACATTAGTAATATCAACTACGTCACCATCAACAATAGTCATATTTCCCACTCCTGCTCTTGCCAAAAATTCAGCGGCAAAAGAACCAACACCACCCAATCCTACAATCAATATATTTGCATTTTTCAAATTATCTAAACCTTCTTTTTTAAATAAAAGTTCGGCTCTTTCTGTCCACTCTGCCATTTTTTTAATTTATTGTTTAATTTTTAAAATTATAAAGCTTTAATTTATATATATTTAAATTTTAATCTTGAATACTTCCAAAAAATTATTATTCACCATTTCTTGAATTTCTTTGACGGAAATTTCTTTGTATTTTGCTGCCAATTCATAAACTGCTTCAATTCCTTCCTCCACCGTATCCATCTCTAGAAAGAATCGATAATTGGGAACGCTTTTAAAAACAGCTTCTAATTCCTTATTCAGCAATAAATATTTCCCAAACGAAATATAAAATCCATTGTCCACTAATTGTTTGGCAAGTTGTGCATTTTTTGAAAATCCATGAATCAGCATTGGAACTGAAATATTCAATTTTTTCTTAATTGCAATTAATTCCTGAAAAGCCGCGACGCAATGTATCACTACTGCTTGTTGATGTTTTTGTGCCAAAAGCAATTGCTTTTCGAAAACTACTTGTTGCAATTCCATCGAAATTTCGATGCGCTTGTCCAATCCGCATTCGCCAACAGCGAGGCAATTTTTCTCTTGTATTTTACTTTCAATTACAGCCAAATCAGCCTCTATTCGTTCCTCAACAATAAACCACGGATGAATTCCGATGGAATAATACGGAATCGTTGCATCAAATTCCTGCGGATATTGATTTACTATTTCCAACACATTGAGTTGATTAGTCCATTTGTGCGTATGCAGATTAAAGAATTCCATTAGTCGTGAAACTTTTTGACTCCAGCTTTTATCTCAATATCTAAATCATTTTCCAGAGGAACCTTTGGACAAGAATACTTGTAATTATAAGCACAATAAGGATTGTAAGAGGTGTTAAAATTAATCACAATCGAATCACCTTTCGGGATTCTTAAATCAACGTACTTTCCGCCAATGTAACTTTCGGCACCCGAAGTCAAATCAGAAAACGGCAGAAATAGATAGTCTTTGTATTCCTTCTTTTTTGAAAGTTCAATGTTTTTATAGACATTCAGTTCAAAATCACGATCGTTAATTGTAAAGTAAAGTTCTCCATATTTTACATACAAAGGTTTTCTGTCCGTTGAAGTTTCCATCTCAAAAGGTTTCTCTTTTTGGGTTCTTACCAATTTTGCTATCACAAAAAAAGTTTCGTTTGCAGGATAAAAATCCAGCGTTTTAAAAACCGCTAAATCTTCTGCAATCAATGGACTTGTCTTTGCATCAGCATATTCTGCGTTCAATTCCTTTTGGAATTTGGCTACAGCCGAAACATCAAATTTTTCTTGGCCAAAGCCTAAATTCAATTGCAATAAAAGAAGTAAAGTAAATAGTATCCGCATGTTTCTATTTTTATGCAAAAATAGTTTAAAAGTTACTAGGACACAAAGACGCATCGGTACAAAGTTTTCTACCTTTGCAAAATTATAACTTAGTATATGATCCAAACTGCTTTTCAACGTTACATAAATAATTTCAAAGGCTTTACTAGAGAGATTTGGATTCTTACACTCATCACTTTTATCAATCGTGCCGGTACAATGGTTTTGCCGTTTTTGTCCAAATATTTGAAAGAAGATTTGAATTTTTCCTACGCACAAGTAGGATGGATTATGGTTGCTTTTGGTTTTGGTTCTATGCTGGGTTCCTGGCTCGGAGGCAAATTATCTGATAAAATAGGTTTTTATAAAATAATGGTTTTCAGTTTGTTCACCAGTGGAATTCTGTTGTTTTTTGTACAATACATCCGAACTTTTTACGGATTATGCATAGGAATGTTTGTTATTATGACCGTCGCTGATATGTTTCGTCCCGCAATGTTTGTCTCACTCGCGACGTACGCTAAACCTGAAAATCGTACCAGAGCACTGACTTTAGTTCGATTAGCAGTAAATTTAGGATTTACCGCGGGACCAGCTTTAGGAGGTTTGATTATCATGAATTTAGGCTACAGCGGATTATTTTGGGTAGATGGAAGCTCTTGCATTGTATCTATTTTGATTTTCACCTTATTGGTAAAAGAACGTAAAAGACCTGCCGATTTAAACACCTCAAATAACGAAACCGAAATACCTGCTTCCGTTTTTAAAGACAAAATATTCTGGATTTTTCTCTTTATCTGTTTTATAACGGCGATGCTTTTCTTTCAACTTTTTACGACTTTACCCTTATATCACAACGAAAAATTTGGGCTGACGGAGTTTCAAAGCGGACTTTTATTATCCTTAAATGGACTGTTGATTTTCTTTTTGGAAATGCCAATAGTCAGTTTTAGCCAAAGAAAAGATATCAATAAGCTCAAAATTATACTTTGGGGTTCGTTGCTGATGTCCCTAAGTTTCTATGTTTTAATGATCAATATGTGGGCTGGAATACTGATTTTCAGCATTATTTTTATCACTTTTGGCGAAATGTTCATCTTCCCTTTTTCCAACTCTTTTGCTTTGAGCCGAGCACCAAAAGGGCATGAAGGCCGCTACATGGCCTTGTTTACGATGAGTTTCAGTTTGGCACATATTGCGAGTTCTAAAACTGGTCTGCAAATCATTGCTACATTTGGCTATCAGGCAAACTGGTTTGTCATGGGTAGTTTAGGGATACTTTCTGTAGCAGGTTGCATTTGGTTGCAAAAACTTGTTCAAAAAGAACAAAATTAATTCCATTATCACTCTTTGGGCGTGACCCCATTCCTAAAAGGGGCAAACTAACTAGATGCTTAAACTGCCCCTTTTATCAATGCGGTCGGGCTATTCGCGCTACTTTGGTAGCTAGCTACTATCCCTCACGCGACCTCGTTTTCAAAACAACACATCTGAAATGAAGTGCTTCTGTCTTTCCAAATTAACTCTCTAAACAAGAAAAACCAGCAACATATATCCTTGATTTAAAAATCAAAATTAATAAAAACTAAAAAATTAGTTAAATAACTATAAAAACAGTTTGTAAACTATAAATATAGTTGTACATTTGATTCAAATAAAAAAATCATGCAAAAACTGACCAATAAAGAAGAGGAAATAATGCATATTTTATGGAAGCTCAAAAAAGCATTTGTAAAAGAAGTCATGGCCGAAATCACCGAAGATCAGCCTCACTATAACACACTTTCTACTATTGTTCGCAATCTGGAAGAAAAAGGTTTTGTGTCGCACAATGCTTTTGGAAACACGCACCAATACTACCCTATCGTGAGTTTAGAAGACTATAGAAAACGTTTTATGAATACGGCCATCGATAATTATTTCAACAGTTCTTATAAAAATATGGTATCGCATTTTGCCAAAGAAGAGAAAATTTCTGCAGCTGAATTACGAGAGATTTTAGCAATGATTGAAAGTCAAAAAGGGGAAATATAAACTTTACAGTAACAACAGTAATTATGGAATCATTCTATCTTTATCTTCTCAAATCTAGTGGATTAATCGCACTGTTCTATTTTGCTTATTATTTTATGTTGCGAAAAGAAACCTTTTTTAAGAGCAATCGCTGGTTTCTTTTATTGGGTTTATTTACTGCCGTTCTTTTGCCGTTAGTGGTTTTAACAAAAATAATATGGGTAGAACCAACTCCTGTAAATTATAATTGGTCATCATTACCCATAAACACAATTGCTGATGAAGATCATACTGAAGAGTATATTTATTTGGGATTAGCGGTAATTTACTGTATTGGCACATTGTATCTATTAACTAAATTCGGTTTTGATTTTTACAGTTTACAAAAAGTATTAAGAGGAAAAACCGTAAAACGTCAAGCTTATTTTAAATTTATAGACATACAAGACAACCTAGCTCCTTTCTCTTTTTTTAATACTATTGTTTATAACTCTTCTTTATACAGCACCACCGAATTAGAAAATATTTTGGAACACGAAAAAGTGCATAGTGAACAAAATCATACTGTTGATGTATTAATTTCAAGATTGTTTTGTATTGTCTTTTGGTTTAATCCATTTATTTGGTTTTATAAAAAAGCAATTGTACAAAACTTAGAATACATTGCTGACGACGAAGCCACAAAAAAGATATCCGACAAAAAAGCGTATCAGTTTACGCTCTTAAAAATAACAACACACGAAAATTGTGTTGCCATTACTAATCATTTTTATCAATCATTAATCAAAAAACGAATCGTTATGTTAAACAAAAATCAATCAAAAAAATCGAATTCCTGGAAATACACACTTATTCTTCCTGTTTTAGTGGCTTTTGTATCTTTATTTCAAATTGAAACCATTGCTCAGGAAAAAAAATCAGAACAAATTATTACGGTACCTTCAAAAACAAATGAAAATTCAGTCGATGTATACAAAATAAATAAAAATACTACTGATGAGGAACTAAAAGAAAAATCAAGTAATTTAATAGAAAACTATGCCATAATTGCTACTTTTTCCGGAATCAAAAGAAATTCCAAAAACGAATTGACCGCTATAAAAGTTGATTTAAAAAAAGGAAAAGAAATTGCACAGAAAATGGAAACAAAAGGAACTGAGGCCATAAATGAATTTGGAATTATAATATCTAAAAATGATGATGGAATGCTTACTGTAAATTTTGGTTCAGATGAAAAAATGATCAATCAAAAAAGTATTGTTGTTGCTCCAAATGCACCGTCAGTAACTGAAAAAGAAATTTTTATCAACGGCAAAAAAGTAAGTGAAGATGATTTGGATAAAATAGATCCTAATGAAATTTCGACTATGAATGTCAATAAGAATGATAACCAACAGGAAATCCGAATCATTACTAATAATCATAGGAAAATGATTAATGAGAATGACATTTATATCAATAATGAAAAAGTGTCTCAAAATGAATTAGAACGTTTAGATCAAAATACAATTGAGAGAATGGATGTAAATAAAGATGATAAAACAATCCGAATTACAACCAAAAATGGAATCCAATATTCTCAAGAGAGAAATTTACCAGTTCCTCCAACGCCGCCAATACCGCCAGTTTTTAATATTAAAACTCCAGTTCCTCCTGCATTTCCAAAAGCACCAAAAGCACCTAAGGGTGATCCAATTAAAGGAGATAAAAAAGCTTGGAAAGAGTTTGAAAAGAAAATGGAAGACTTCGAGGCTAAAATGAAAAAACTAGAGCCTCAAATGGAAGCTTTCGATAAGCAAATGGGAGAATTTGATAAGAAAATGGAACCATTCAATAAAGAAATGGAAGTTTTTGAAAAAAAAATGAAAGTGTACGAACAACAAATGGAACAATATTATTCTAACTTGGAACGCGAAAGAAAAAAATAATAACTCCCCTAAATAGCCAAAAAAGACGGTCCTTATCAAGACCGTCTTTTTTTATATCTTTACCCAAATAAAATCCTATGTATAAAATCCTAGCACAAATCAACAAAGTCATTTTACCTAGTTTCACCAAACAGCGGTTAGATTTGGCGAAAGCCACGAAATGGCAAATGGCAATTATTGGTTATAAATATTATGTGACCACTCGTGCATTATCTAAGAAGTGATTACGGCAAAAATATCATTGTCTTTAATTTTTGCTTTTCCATTAAGGAAAGCTAACTCCTTAAGGGAATTGCTTTGCACTATTTCGCCGCCTAAACTTTCAAACAATTCACATACCGCTTTTGCCGTTACTCCAGTTGCTAATGCATCATCGTGAAGTAAGATTCTATCTCCTTTTTGAATCGCGTCGATATGAATTTCTAAAGTATCCATTCCATATACCAAATCGTCCGTTGCCGAAATGATTTCATAAGGTAACTTGTTAGGCTTTCGAACTGGAATAAAACCAGCATTTAATTCCTGTGCAATCAACATCCCAAAGAAGAATCTGCGACTCTTTACTCGTATTACCGTGTCCATTTTTTTATTTTTTAAGGATGAACGCAATATTTCAAGGCATTTATTCCTTGTTTCGGGATCAATTAACAATGTAATAATGTCTTAAAAAAAATTCCTTCTTTGGGAAAACCCTGAATATCACCGATATAATTTTTCAACGTTATATTTTTTTGTTTTTTTACAATTTTACACTTGCGAATTACACATTTATACCTATATTTGCACCCGCAAGCAAGATAATAAAACGGTTTGCGAAACGGCCTTGTGGCGCAACTGAATAGCGCACTTGATTACGGCTCAAGAGGTTACTGGTTTGAATCCAGTCAAGGTCACAAAACCCCAATAGATATTGGGGTTTTTTTATGCATTGTATCGAAAAGTGTACTAAATCCGATAATTTTTAGATAAGGTACAAAAACATTAAAAAACAATACCTTTTCAAATCATTGATCTCCAATCCCAACTTCTAAATTGTCGTTAAGCTATATATTACGAAGAAAGCTCATAGAAAATGGACTTTACACAACTTATTTAGCTTTAAGAGCAATCACGATCGATAAATCGTATTTCAACCCGTTCAAAACTTACTTAACAGTGGAAAACCAATCTATTTGTTGAGTTTATTAAAATCTGTGTTTAAAATCTTTTTCAAAACTTAACTACAAAACACAAAAAAACCGTTTCTGCAGCAGAAACGGCTTATTTTATATCCTTTATTCGTATTACCTATTAGGATTAAGCTTACTGTTTTTATATCCGTAAAAAAAGTAAAACACCAATCCGATTAGCAACCAGACACCAAACCATTTCCAATTAGAAACCGCCATTCCAGTAAGTAAATAACAGCATGAAATTAATCCCAATAACGGAATTAAAGAAAGGTTTTTGAGGAATGACAAAATTGCCATCACGATACACAAAATAAAGAAAATGATCATCGTGCTATTTGTTGCCATTTTATCTGCAGAGAAATCGAAAGTATCCACAAAGAATGTCGGAAATAAATATCGAATTAAAAATGCGGCAGCCACAACCATTAGAGGAAAAATAAACTTGGAGTTTATATATGGAATTTTGAATTTACCATTGGTCTTACGCTCCGCAATTTCAGCTTCACTTTGAGGAGATAACATTAAAACTCCGCCACAAACCAACACAAAAGCAAATAAAGTCCCAATACTTGTAAAGTCCAATACGAAGTTTTCATCGGTGAAAAAAATTGGAATTCCAACCACTAAACCCGTTACAATAGTTGCAAACCCCGGTGTTTTATATTTTGGATGAATTTCTGAAAATTTCTTTGGCATCAGTCCATCACGGCTCATTGTCATCCAGATACGTGGTTGTCCCATTTGAAAAACCAACATTACGCTGGTCATAGCCACCACGGCCGCAATGGAAACAATAAATAACATCCATTTTACGCCTTTTAAAGCAAATATTTCAGCTAACGGATCGCTAACGCCCAACAAAGTGTAGGACACCATCCCTGTAATTACCAACGCTAAAATAATATAGACAACAGTACAAACCAGTAAGGAATAAATCATTCCGCGAGGCAAATCACGTTGCGGATTTTTACTTTCTTCTGCTAATGTTGAAACGGCATCAAACCCAATATAAGCAAAGAAAACTGCCGAAACACCACCCATAACTCCTTTAAAACCATTTGGCATAAACGGAGTCCAATTGTCAATATCTACATAAAAAGCGCCAACAATAATCACCAAAACTATTATCACCAATTTAATCATTACCATGACATTGCTGATATTTCTGGACTCTTTTGTGCCTCTGTAAACTAAATAAGTGATCAATAAATTGATTACAACGGCTGGCATATCAAAAATTATTCGCAAGTTGCCCAGCATCGGTGCAGTTTGCCAAGCATTAAATCCTTCTCCGGCTTTATTTTCTAAAAAGGCAGAATGTGCCGATTGATAATTTATCGTGAGCCATTGTGGCAAATGAATTTGAAAAGTTTCCAACAAATTCGTAAAATAACCACTCCAAGAGAAAGCTATATAAATGTTCCCGATAGAATATTCCATTATCAACGCCCATCCGATGATCCATGCAAATAATTCCCCAAAAGAGACATACGCGTAAGTGTAAGCACTTCCAGAAACCGGGACACGTGAAGCAAATTCGGCGTAGCACATCGCGGTAAATCCGCAGGCAATAGCACAAATAACATAAAGTATTACTACTCCGGGACCTCCTGAAAAACAGGCATTTCCTATGGCGCTAAAAGTACCTCCACCAATAATTGCAGCAATCCCAAAAAAAGTAAGATCCCTAACTGTCAATACCTTATGGAGTTCGGTGTGATCTCCATCACCGCCTTGTTGTACTATTGTTGTTGTTGATTTTCTTCTAAATAAACTTGAAAATGCCATATCTAAATTTTATCATTAAAAAATTAATCTATTTTTACGCCTTTTTACTTGCAGTTTGCAATAATATAAATTTTGTTCGGATATAATAATATAAAAGAATTTTATTATTTTTATTTTTAAAAAAGTCTTCCAATATTTTTGGAAAACGAAAGCCAGTCACAATTTATCTGTCTTTTAAAAAATAGTTTCTACTTCAAACAGCTCCTTAAAATTGTGACCGGATGCAATGCTTTTCTGGTAGTTCCGTCAAAAATCTGGTGGCGACAACTGGTTCCCGCTGCAGCAATGACCGCTGTCGCATCAGTGGCTCTAATTTTTGGAAACAACGTATCTTCTCCCATTTGCATGCTGATTTCATAATGTTCTTTTTCGTATCCAAAAGAACCTGCCATGCCACAACAACCCGAATTATAAATGGTAACCGAACTGTTTTTGGGCACATTCAACATCGCAAAAGTCGCTTCCATCGTACTCAATGACTTTTGGTGACAATGTCCGTGAATTTTTATTGTTTTCGCCTCCTCGGAAAATTGTTGTGTATGAATTTTTCCTTTTGTAATCTCATTTTTGAAAAATTCTTCAATTGTAAATACATTTTTGGCTAATTTTTCCGCACTTTCTTTATTATCGGCCAATCGAATGTATTCGTCTCTAAATGTCAATATCGCTGAAGGTTCGATTCCTATCAAAGGTAAATCTGCAGTAATATAATCCGAAAAAACGGCAACATTTATATTCGCAATTGCTTTTGCTTCTTCGAGAAAACCTTTAGAAATAAAAGCTCTTCCGCTTTCTTCGTGATCCACCAGAATCACTTCATATCCTAATGTTGTCAATAACTCGTACGCATCGATTCCAACTGAAACATCATAATAATTAGTGAATTCATCACAAAACAAACATACTTTTCCGTTTTCAAAAGAATCACTTGGTGCTTGATTCCAATTTTTTTCATACCATTTTCGAAATGTCTTTGGAGCCAAAAGCGGCACTTCTCTTTTGGCAGAAATCCCCATACTTTTTTTTACAAAGGGCAAGTTCACCATGAAATTCGTGAATTTTGGAGTGATACTTCCCAGGCCATTCAGTTTCGCATTAAAAGCAAACACTTTATTGCGCCATGAAAATCCATTTGCTTTTTGGTATTGGTACAAAAACTCCGATTTTAACGCTGCCACATCCACATTACTAGGACATTCGCTGGCACAGGCTTTGCAACTCACACACAATTCAAATACTTTATACAATTCTTCATGGTCGAATTTATTGTCTTTTTCGGAATGTGTCAAATATTCTCGCAGCGCATTGGCTCTGGCGCGCGTCGTATCTTTTTCATTTCGGGTTGCGCGGTAACTTGGACATAAAGTCCCACCCGCCGAAGGTAATTTTCTACAGTCACCCGAACCATTGCATTTTTCCGCTGCACGTAAAATCCCCATACTATCCGAAAAATCCTGAATTGTTTGTATTTCCGGTTCCACTCTGCCCGCTTCCACCCGAAGATTTTCATCCATTTTGAACGCATTTACGATTTTCCCAACGTTCAGGATACTGTTAGGATCAAAAGCATGTTTGATTCTTTTCAACAATTC
Source organism: Flavobacterium sp. DSR3-2 (assembly GCF_049896525.1). NCBI lineage: Bacteria > Pseudomonadati > Bacteroidota > Flavobacteriia > Flavobacteriales > Flavobacteriaceae > Flavobacterium > Flavobacterium sp. DSR3-2. The sequence continues at coordinate 15,584 of NZ_JAFCUM010000011.1, read as the reverse complement.
ATAATTCTTGTCTCCAATCATAAAAGGCAAAAACTCGCCACGAACAATCCCGTCGCCATGTTCCCCACTCAAAGATCCTCTATATTTTTTCACCAAAATGGCTACTTCAGTTGCGATATTTCTAAATTGATGCAGCCCTTCTTTTGTTTTCAAATTCAAAACCGGTCGCAAGTGAATTTCTCCGGCCCCGGCATGTGCATAATATATGGCACTCTGACCGTGACGCTCCATCATTGCCGTGAATTCGGCAATGTAATTAGGTAAATCACTTAACTCAACGGCGGTATCTTCAATAGAATCAGCCGCTTTATTATCGCCAACAATACTTCCTAAAAGTCCAAGACCTGCTTTTCGCAATTCATTTATTTTATCAATATCAGCTCCGTAAATTTTTGGCAAAGCATACCCAAAATTATTTCTTTCCAAATCTGCAATTAAATCATTAGCTTGTCTTTCGGCATCTTCCATATTGTGATGCGACGCCACTTCAAGCATGATAACCGCTTTTGGTTCTCCTTGAATGAAAAATCTGTTTTTCGCTTGTTCTCTGTTGGTTTTGGTACAATTTAATATCGTGTCATCCATCATTTCACACGTATACAAATGATGCTTCATCGCAGTAACCACAGCTTCTAAACTTTCCTGGATGGTATGAAAATGAGCCACTACCATCACATTATTCGTTGGTGGCAGCTCATCGACTTTCAAAGTAATTTCGGTGGTAAAAGCCAGTGTTCCTTCGCTTCCGCAAAGGAGTTTCCCTACATTTATTGTTTTTTCTGTTCCTCCAAAAAGTTCCGATTTCAATAATAAATCAATCGCATATCCGGTATTTCTTCGGTGAATTTCAGGTTTCGGAAATTCCTTTACAATCTCTTTTTGGTTTTCGCTATTCGAAAGTTCCTCATAAATGGTCTTGTAAGTAGAACTTTCAAGCGTGTTCCCTTTTGTCTTTTCAATGAATTCAGCAGAAGTCATTTCTTTAAATACTGCCGAACTTCCATCACTCAAAACTGCTTTAATCTCCACTATTTTATCGCGGGTAACTCCGTACCGAATCGATGTAGTTCCCGATGAATTATTGCCTACCATTCCGCCTATCATACAACGATTTGAAGTAGAAGTATTGGGACCAAAAAACAACCCGTGTTCTTTTAAGTACAAATTCAGTTCATCCCGAATCACTCCCGGCTGAACGGTAACCGTTTTTTGTACGTAATCAAAAGCGACAATCTTAGTGAAATGTTTCGAAACATCTACAATTATTCCATTCCCTACCGTTTGTCCAGCTAAGGAAGTTCCGGCAGTTCTGGGCGTAATTGAAATTTTATTTTTTGCTGCAAATCGAATAATTTTTACAATATCTTCCTCTGATTTTGGAATCGCTACAGCAACTGGCATAATTCGATACGCGGAAGCATCCGTGGCATATAATGTTTTATGGAGATCATCATAAAAAAGTGTTCCTTCTAATGACTGAGATAATTCTTGTAATTGAGGCGTGATTAACATTTAGTGGAGTAAATTGCTATTATTTTCACAAATATAAATATATAGCAGTTTATACCTTAAAAACAACTAAGAAAAATTCAAATCCTTTTGTTATTTACCGGAAAGTTTTCTTAAATCTCATTTTAAAAAAATTGGCAAAGAAATTGCGCTGGTAAAATAAGTCAAATTTTAAAACCATTTTAACTGGTAAATTTCACTAAAAAAACTATTTTTGAACACTATTTAAACGATACTCCGATGAAAAATTTCAAGCACACCCTTCTGCTTATTACGTTCCTTTTACTTTCTTTTTGGAATGGTAACGCACAAGCATTGGCTACAAATCCAAAAAATGAATTTAGAGCCGTTTGGATTGCTACCGTGGTAAATATTGATTGGCCAAAAATGAGCACTGATAATGTTGCCAAACAAAAAGCGGATTATATTGAGATTTTAGACACCTACAAAAAATTAAATTATAATGCTGTTATTGTTCAGATTCGAAGTGTTGGTGACGCTTTTTATCCAACAGAATTAGCTCCGTGGTCACGTTTTTTGACTGGTAAAGAAGGACAAGCTCCAAAACCATATTTTGATACATTAGCCTGGATGATTGCTGAAACTCACGCCAGAGGTTTTGAATTTCATGCTTGGATGAATCCATACAGAGCTACAATGGATTACAACACGTCGCTTTTGAGTCCGCAACATGATTTTTTCAAGCATCCAGATTGGATGATTAAATATGGTGGAAAATATTATTACAATCCGGCATTACCCGAAGTTCAAAACCACTTGACGGCAATCGTAGAAGAGGTAGTGGAAAAATATGATATTGATGCGATACATTTTGATGATTATTTTTATCCGTACAGAATAAAAGGAGAACTATTTGATGATACCGATTCTTTCAAAAAATACGGTAATGGACTAAGTATCGAAGATTGGAGACGTTCAAATGTGAATAATTTTGTACGATGTGTTTCCCTTTCGATAAAAAACATCAAACCGTGGGTGCAATTTGGCATCAGCCCATTTGGAGTTTGGAGAAATAAATCAGTAGATCCCAGAGGTTCTGAAACCGAGGCGGGACAAACGAATTACGATGATTTATTCGCTGATCCTTTAGCGTGGATGGAAAATAAATGGATTGACTACCTTGTGCCACAATTATATTGGAGCATGGATCATCCAAAAGCTTCCTATTCAAAACTATTGCGTTGGTGGTCTGAAAACTCAACGAATACAGCAATTTACATTGGAAATGGAACGTATAAAATCAACACTGATTCTGATAAAAGATGGAATAATCCAAATGAAATACCAAATCAAATTGACATTACCAGATCCTACAAAAACATTCAGGGAAATGCTTTTTTTAGTGCCAAATCATTCTTAAACAGAAATCAAAATGTGACCAAGTTACTAACAGAAAACCAGTACAAATATGCTGCCCTTCCAACCGTAGTGCCCGGTTCCATTAAAAAAATGGCGATCGTGCCTACAGCGAATAACATTTTGATAGACCCAATTGCGTCACGATTTAATGTTACTTATCCTCTATACAGTAAAGTGCGTTACGTAATGGTTTATGGAGCCAAATTCAATTCAAAAATTGATATTAACGATCCAAGTCAAATTATTGATAAAATAGCATTTAAAGATGATAATAATACGGTTGAAGTTGTGATTCCATCTTATAAATTAGACAAAAATACAACCTGCGCAATTACATTCATTGATTTTTATGGTAATGAAAGTGAAGCAACTTTAGTGAACTTTACGCTGTAAAATTGAATCGAATATAACACGCTATAAATGAAAACAGACAACAGACCTTGGTATTGGATTCCCGTTTTAAACTTTGCTTCCGGATTGCCTTATGCCATCATTATTTCGGTATCGGTGATCATGTATAAAAACCTCGGAATCAATAATGAAGATATTGGGATTTATACCAGTTTACTGTATTTACCGTGGGTAATTAAACCGTTGTGGAGCCCATTTATTGATCTTTATTCGACTAAAAGAAAATGGTTTTTAACCATGCAATTGATTATTTCTATTGCTTTTTTAGTGGTGGGTTTGACGATACCTTTAAGTAATTTTTTCGTTATTAATTTAGCCGTATTTTGGGTTGCTGCATTTGCTTCCGCTTCTAATGATGTAGCAAGCGATGGATTTTATATGTTGGCTTTAGAAAAAGAACAGCAATCCTTTTTTCTTGGAATCAGGAGTACTTTTTATAGACTTTCCATGCTTACTGGCAATGGATTAATAGTGTTTATTGCGGGTTATTTAGAACAAGAATATGGTGATAAGCAAAAAGCATGGTCCTACACGATGGTAATTGTCGGTATCATTATGACTGTAATTACCATTTATAATTATTTTTCGACTCCAAAAATTGAAGCAAAAATCTTAGCAACAAAAGCGGAATCGGTTCCTAATAAAAGTTTTGCTGTTGTTTTCGCTACTTTTTTTCAAAAGAAACAAATTGGTTTAGTTTTAGCTTTCATTTTATTGTTTAGATTAGGAGAATCGCAATTATTAAAAATGTTGACTCCTTTTCTTATCGATCCGATAACTGCAGGCGGAATGGGATTAACCACTCAGGATGTTGGTATAATATATGGCACTTTCGGGGTTATTGCACTAACTGTTGGAGGTATTCTGGGCGGTATAGTCATATCTAGAGATGGATTAGGAAAGTGGATGCTACCCATGATTTTAGCTATGCACTTACCCATAATAGGGTTTATATTACTCTCCCATTTTCATCCGGGTTCCGTTATCTATGTTTATTTGACGATAATTGCGGAACAATTTGGTTATGGATTTGGTTTTGCGGCTTTCATGATGTATTTAATTTATGTGGCTGATGGCGAATCAAAAACGTCCCACTACTCTATCGCAACTGGATTTATGGCTTTAGGAATGATGCTTCCGGGAATGTTGAGTGGTTATATCCAAGAATATCTGGGCTATGGAAATTTCTTTATTTGGGTATTTTTGGCAACCATTCCAGGATTAATTTTATCCCGATTTTTGATTTTTCCAGCCGATTTTGGAAAGAAAACCGAATAATTTAATAGCACACGGATAAGACGGATTTACTGTGTAAAGTCAACAATAAAAACCGTTTTTAAAAATCCGTTTTTACCTGCGTTTTTGAAATAGTGAATCCATTTTTTCTGCGTACTAAAAAAGTATAAAATTCTAACTAATGACATTAGAACAAAAAATAGGACAGTTTTTCTTTCCTGCCGTTTTCATTAATGATACTGAAGAAAACATTCAAGCTACCGAACAATTAATAAGGCATTACAACATCGGAGGATTGACTTTTTTTCACAGCCGAGCCAGTGCAGCGACGAATTATGAATCTAAGAAAAAAGTAGTTTTAAATGATGATAGTTTTCAACGTTTAAAGGAACTTATTAAAAGGTATCAAAGTTGTGCTACGACTCCGTTATTAATGAGTATCGATGCCGAATGGGGTTTAGCCATGCGCGTCGAAAAAACACCACAATATCCGTATGCTATAACACTTGGCGCTTTACCTATTAATGAAAAAAATTTGGTTTACGAAGTTGGTAAACAAATAGGCTTAGACTTAAAATTTGTTGGGATTCATTATAATTTAGCGCCTTTGGCCGACATCAATAATAATCCTAATAATCCTGTAATAGGGTACCGTTCTTTTGGTCAAAACAAAGAAAAAGTAGCTGATTTTTCGCTGGAATATCTTAGAGGAATGAATGATGTCGGGATTTTAGGTTGTTTTAAACATTTTCCCGGACACGGAAATACGAATATTGATTCGCACTTAGGATTACCCGTTTTAAAAGAAACTTTGGAAGAATTATTAGCCAATGAATTAGTTCCTTTTATAAAAGGAATTGAGAATAACGTTGATTCGATTATGATTGGCCACTTAGCAGTTCCCGCTTTAAACGATGGAAAAGACACTTCAGCCACGTTATCAAAATCCGTAATTGAAACGCTTTTGCGAAAGCAATTAGGATACGATGGTCTAGTGATTTCGGATGCGTTAAATATGCATAGCGTTTCTAAATTGTACGATAAAAAAGGACAGTTGGAATGGGAAGCTTTCAATGCGGGTAATGATGTGTTGTGCTTCGCAGAAAATGTTGTTGAAGGAATCCAGGAAATCCTTAAAAATGCAAAACCTGAAAGAATTGAAGCTAGTTTTCAACGCATCTGGAAATGCAAACAAAAAGCAGGAATTGTAGATGGAAAACTAAGTTTGCCAAACCTTTCAGCGACTGATTTTGATTTTGAAACCACTTCTAAATTAAATCTGAAAATTGCTCAAAACTGCATTACAAAAATAAAAGACAATCACAATACAGAGACTGTTTTTGACGCAAAAAATAGAGGTGATCTTGCCAAAATTAGCATCTATAAAAATACCGATAATGTATTTTTTCATACCTTAAGTAACGCTTTACCTTCACCTGAATTCAGTTATGAAACTGGAGGTGAATCCATTTTGAATGAATTAGGAAATGAACTAAATAAATTTGACACTCTAATCATTTCTTTATTTGTTCCAAAGGCAAAACCATTAAACAATTTTGATATTGAAGATTCCGTACTTCAATTTTTAGGTAACATGTTTACCGTCAAAAAGTGCATTTTATATGTTTTCGGGAATCCTTATGCGCTGCAAATTATTCCAAATTTGAAAGATGCTTCAGGAATTATTCAAATGTATCAGGATTTTTCAGAATTTCAGGAGACCGCTGCCGAACAACTTTTGAAAAATACTAAATGTAAAGGAACTATTCCTGTAGAGGTTAACTTTCTATAATTATAACCCGTTGGGTGTAATTCAATTTGTTTAATTTTTTTACCACATAGAAACATAGATTTTAAAATTATGTAAGGCGTTTCACTTTTTTAGAGAAAATCATAGCTGCATGAAGCTAAAAATTGGTATGTCCAAATCTTTTTTTCTATGTTTCTATGTAGTTCAATTTTTTTATTTAAGATTAATTCAAATTTTTATTAATTACACCCAACGGGTTAATTATAGGTAAAATCTTTAAAAAATTTTATCATAATAATTCCCTATTTTGAGATAAGTATTTATAATCAAATGCTATTTTAATTTACTTTTAGTATGACTACATTTGCACCAACAAAAAAACAATTAAAAAGTAAATAAAAATGTCATTAATAGGTAAAAAATTTCCAAGTATTGCAGTAGACGCTATCTCTGAAATGGGTGATAATTTAAAAATCAACATTTTTGAAGAAGCTGTAAACAACAACAAGAAAGTACTTTTATTTTGGTATCCAAAAGATTTTACATTTGTGTGCCCAACTGAATTACATGCTTTTCAAACCGCTTTACCAGAATTCGAAAAAAGAAATACAATTGTTATAGGTGCATCTTGTGATACTAACGAAGTACATTTTGCATGGTTAAATACTCCAAAAAACAACGGTGGAATTGAAGGTGTAACTTATCCAATTATTGCGGATACCAACAGAAACTTATCAAACATATTAGGAATTCTTGATATTGAAGAAACAGCTTACAGCGAAGAAACTGATTCAATTATTATTCAAGGTTCTAATGTAACGTACAGAGCAACATACCTTATTGATGAAACTGGAAAAATTTTCCACGAAAGCGTAAACGATATGCCACTAGGTCGTAATGTAAGTGAATACTTGCGTATGGTTGATGCTTACACACACATTCAAGAAAAAGGAGAAGTTTGTCCTGCAAACTGGGAAGCCGGAAAAGAAGCAATGAGCGCTGACCGAAACAGTACAGCTGAATACTTGACTTTAAACTAAATCAATAACACTGTCAATTGTAGTACTAAATTTCTATTTAATACAGTAAATATTAGTATTGCAATTGCATTTTGAAATTTAAAAATATGTTAATCGAATTAACCGAAGATACGTTACAGGATTTAATTGCAAAAGACGAAAAAGTAGTGGTTCAATTTTCGGCATCATGGTGCGGAAATTGCAGAATCATGAAGCCTAAATTCAAAAAATTGGCTTTAGAAAATGAAACAATCACCTTTGCTCTTGTTGATGCTGAAAATTTTCCGGAATCCAGAAAATTAGCGAATGTGAGTAATTTGCCAACTTTTGCCACTTTTGTAAATGGCAAACTGGTAAACGAAACACAAACTAATAAACAAGAAGTGCTAATTGAATTAGTAAACGAGATTGTTTAACAAGATTATCAGATTAGATTTTTAGACTTGATTAGATTTATAGACGTCTTAGATTTTAAAAACCTAAAAATCTTTTTTATACTTAAATTCAATTTAGAGTTCCAACAAATCTAAAAATCGAATAAATGTTACAATTTAAAAATCAAGGAAAAAAATGAAATTACCTGTTATTAAGCATTTAACGCAGTTTATTGAGGAAAATGATGAAGATTACATCATTGAAACGATAGAAGTTCTGGAAGCTATGACTGAAATTTCGTCATTGAAAGATGAAGAATTAGATGTCATTGGTGAATTAATTTCTAATATGTACGGCGCATTAGAAGTAAACAAACTAGTAAAAACCGGAACTGATAAAAAAGAAGCCTTAAACACTTTCATGAAACGTGTTTTGGGTTCCATCGATAAATAAAAGAATTTTTTATTTAATTCTACTAAAACGCATTCCGAAACGGGTGCGTTTTTTTATTCAATAAATCTAAAAGATGACATAATTTTAAAGTTAATGATTTGCGTAAAATGGTAAACTTTAAACCTCTATTTGAGGACAAATTCTTAAATAATTTTCATACTTTTGAACCTCATAAAAAAACAAACATTATGGCTTCAATAACATTAGGAGGAAATCCAATTCATACTTCAGGGGAATTACCAAAAATAGGTACAAAAATCGCTGATTTTAAGTTAGTAAAAACGGACCTTTCTATCGCTTCATTACAAGATTTTGCGGGTAAAAAACTAGTTTTAAATATTTTTCCAAGCGTAGATACCGGAACTTGTGCAGCATCTGTTAGAAAATTCAACGAAAGCGCCAGTACTTTAGAAAATACTACTGTTTTGTGTGTTTCAAGAGATTTACCATTTGCACAAAAACGTTTTTGTGGTGCAGAAGGACTTGAAAATGTTGTTAACTTATCTGATTTTCCAGAAGGAAGTTTTGGTAAAGCAAATGGTTTAGAAATGACCGACGGTCCTCTGGCCGGATTACACTCAAGAGTTATTATCGTTGTTAATGAAAACGGAATAATTACACATACGGAACAAGTTGCTGAAATTGCAGATGAACCAAACTACGAAGCTGCGTTAGCGGTACTTTAATCTGAATTTAATGGAATTTCAAAAAGACAATACTTTTTTTTCCGGAAGATTAAAAAGTGTCTCTTATGCTCTAAAGGGAGCTTTAAAACTTATTACGACAGAACACAGCATAATGGTTCAATTTTCTCTTGGAATTTTGGTCAGCATTGCTGGATTTTATTTTGGTATTTCTAAAACAGAATGGCTTTTTCAGACTTTAGCTATTGGTTTAGTGATGAGTATTGAAGGTTTAAATACGGCTGTTGAAAAAATAGCCGATTTTATTCATCCCAATTATCACGAAAGAATTGGCTTCATTAAAGATATTGCTGCGGGAGCGGTATTTTTTGCTGCTTTGACAGCAATAGTAATTGGTTTAATTATATATATCCCTTTCGTTTTTTAGGTATTATTACAAATAAGAATGGCAAAAACAACAAAAACAGCTCCTTTAATAAAAAAAAGCGAAACTAAATCAGCGGTCAAAACACCATTAAAATTAACCAAACAGAATAAAATTGTTTTTGGTTCTTTACTGGTTTTATTTTCCGTTGCATTATTGTTTGCGTTTGTGTCCTTGTTCCTTTATGGACAACAAGATCAAAGTGCTGTTCAACAATTGACGGATCGTTCAGAAACGGTTCAGAACTGGCTTGGAAAATTTGGCGCCTTTTTAGCTGATTTACTGGTTTATAAAGGTTTTGGAATCGCCGCTTTTATATTCGTACGTTTATTTTTTCTTTCAGGAATATATATGATTCTTGGTATTTCTTTAGGAAAACTTAAGAATATTTGGTTTTGGGATTTATTTGTGATCATTATAGTATCCGTTTTATTTGGATTTTTTGCTACTTCAGCGCCTGAATTAGGAGGAACTATTGGATATGAATTGAATTTATTTTTGCAAGATTACATTGGAAAAACAGGAACGTTACTAATTTTGCTTTTTGGACTCATTATTTATATCATTTTCAAAATCAAGCTTTCCCCGGAAAGTATTCAATTGTTTTTTGATACTACCAAAAAAGAAATGAAAGCAGTTTCCATCACCAATCCGCTAAACAACGGAAAAAGCGGTTATAATTTGGAAGAATTTGCAGTTCTTGAAGAGGAAGAAATTGACGACATTCATTTAAAAACAAATGGTTCACAATTCGAAATCAACAAAGAAGCATTAAAACCAACTATTAGTAATTCATCTGATATTAATAGAGATCCTATTGTAAAACCGCTTGCAATGGAAGTAACACCAATAGCAACTCCAGAAGTTATTTCGAATGCTGAGGAATCGTTTATAATAGAAACCGCTCCTGAAGAAGACATTATCGAAGAAAACTTAGCGTCTCGATTAGTAGCTGATTTTGGATTATTCGACCCAACTTTGGATTTATCCAATTATAAATTTCCTACGATTGATTTATTAAAAGAATATTCTACAGGGGGAATTACCATCAATCAGGAAGAATTAGAAGAAAATAAAAACAGAATTGTAGATACCCTTCGCAATTATAAAATAGAAATTGCTCAAATAAAAGCGACCGTTGGCCCATCGGTTACATTATATGAAATTGTTCCTGAAGCAGGAATTCGCATTTCAAAAATTAAGAGTTTAGAAGATGATATTGCGCTGTCACTTTCGGCTTTAGGAATTCGTATCATCGCTCCTATTCCGGGGAAAGGAACCATAGGAATTGAGGTTCCTAACAAGAATCCAACGATGGTTTCTATGAAAAGTGTTATCGGATCTGCCAAATTTCAAGAAGCTGAAATGGAATTACCAATCGCTCTTGGAAAAACAATCTCTAACGAAACTTTTGTAGTGGATTTAGCCAAAATGCCTCACTTATTGATGGCAGGAGCTACTGGTCAAGGAAAATCAGTTGGTTTGAATGCCGTTTTGACTTCGCTGTTATACAAAAAACATCCAGCTGAAGTTAAATTTGTTTTGGTAGATCCTAAAAAAGTAGAGCTTACACTTTTTAACAAAATCGAAAGACACTATTTAGCAAAACTTCCAGATATGGATGACGCTATTATTACGGACAATGCAAAAGTAGTTAATACATTAAATTCCCTTTGCGTAGAAATGGACAACCGTTATTCTTTGTTAAAAGATGCGATGGTCCGTAACATCAAAGAATACAACGATAAATTTAAGGCTCGAAAACTGAATCCTGAAAACGGACACCGATTTTTACCCTATATTGTTCTTGTAGTTGATGAGTTTGCCGATTTGATTATGACTGCAGGCAAAGAAGTGGAAGTTCCCATAGCTCGTTTGGCACAACTGGCGCGAGCCATTGGAATACACTTAATTATAGCGACACAAAGACCATCTGTAAATGTAATTACAGGTTTAATTAAAGCCAATTTCCCTGCGAGAATAGCATTTAGAGTGACCTCAAAAATTGATTCTCGAACCATTTTGGATACGCAAGGAGCGGATCAGTTGATAGGACGTGGTGATATGCTTTACACCAATGGAAATGATGTGGTAAGGGTACAATGTGCGTTTATCGACACTCCTGAAGTGGAGAAAATTACTAATTTTATAGGTTCCCAAAAAGCCTACGCTACTGCTTATTTACTTCCTGAGTTCGTTGGTGACGAAAGTGGCATTAATCTTGATATGGATATTTCCGACAGAGATACTTTGTTTAGAGAGGCCGCTGAAATCATTGTGAATGCACAACAGGGATCAGCTTCCTTATTACAAAGAAAACTTAAATTAGGATACAATAGAGCAGGAAGATTAATCGATCAACTCGAGGCTGCTGGAATTGTAGGCCCTTTTGAAGGAAGTAAAGCACGCAGTGTTAACATTCTGGACATGAGTTCTCTTGATCAATTTTTCAACAATGAAAAAAACAAATAATTACGATGAAATCAAAAATTCAAGATTCTAAAAAAAGCAACATACAAAATATGAGTAAAAAGTTCCTTTTATTAGCGGGTATATTTATTCTTACTTTTTCAGTTCAAGCACAAGATAAAAAAGCAAAAGACCTTTTAGATCAAGTTACTGCTAAAGTTAAAAGTTATGATAATATTGCTATTGATTTTAAATACTCCTTGAATAACGCCAAAGAAAACATCAATCAGGACAGTAAAGGAAATGTTACGATGAAAGGAAATCAATATGTTTTAAATTTCATGGGAGTCACTAAAATTTTTGATGGTAAAAAAACATATACTATTGTTCCCGAAGATGAAGAAATTACCATTTCAGCAGTAAATGAAAAAGACGATAATGCCATAACTCCATCAAAAATGTTGACTTTTTTTAATACGGGTTACAGATATAATATGGATATTTTGCAAAATGTAAAAGGCAGAAAAATTCAATATATTAAATTAGTTCCGTTAAATGCTAAAGATCAAAGAAAAGAAGTCTTATTGGGAATTGATGTTCAAACGAAACACATTTACAATTTAATAGAAATGGGCAAAAAAGGCACAAAAACAACTTTAACGGTTAATTCTTTCAAAACCAACCAACCTTTGTCAAAAAATCAATTTACATTTGCGGGAAGTAAATATCCAAATTACTACATCAACAAATTAGATTAATGCGCTAAGTGAAAATTCTTGACAAATACTTATTAAAAACCTTTTTGACTACATTTATTACGGTATTTGTAATCCTATTTTTTATATTTATACTGCAAACCGTTTGGTTATTTATATCAGAATTGGCTGGGAAAGATTTAGATCTATTAATGATTATTAAGTTCCTGGCCTTTTCCATGCCTAGAATTGTACCTTTGGTTTTACCACTTTCTATACTTTTATCTTCGATAATGACTTTTGGAAATTTGGCTGAAAATTATGAATTTGCAGCAATGAAATCTTCGGGAATTTCGCTTCAACGCGCCATGAGAAGTCTCACTGTATTCATAGTTTTATTAAGTGTTGTGGCCTTTTTCTTTTCGAATAATGTCATTCCTTATGCTGAATACAAGTTTATTAATTTTCGAAAAAATATCGCACAGGTCAAACCAGCATTGGCTATCGCCGAAGGACAATTTAATGATGTTGGTTTTTATAATATAAAAGTCAACAAAAAAAGTGGCACAGAAGGAAATATTCTGACCGGAATAACTATTCACAAAAAATCTAAAATTGGTGATGGAAGTAAAACTGTAATCAAAGCCAAAAATGGAGAATTAATTAGTAGTGAAGAATCCAGTATTCTGCAATTAGTGCTTAACAAAGGGTATTATTACGAAGACATCGTTCCAAAAAAATATGAAGATCGCAGTAAGATGCCTTTTGCAAAAAGCTCCTTTAGAAAGCAAATTATAAATATAGATTTATCTGAACTGAATAAAGTGGATGTAAATGACGAATCTGTTGCCAACACAAATACCATGCTTACCGTTAATGAACTAAATTACACTTTAGATTCATTAAATAAAAATATGAAAACGGACATCATTACGTTTACCGAAAACAGCAATGCAAGAATTGGATTTCCAGGGAAAAAAAAATTAGTACCAGTAGCCAAAAAAAGTAAACCACTTCCAGATGATATTCTATCATTATACACCAACGAACAAAAATCGGATATTTTAAAAATCGCCAGCAGTAATGTGATCAGCACCAGCTATTCCATTGATTCTTCTAAAACCGAATTGTTCAATAAGCAGAAAAATATAAACAGACATTTATTGGCTTTTTACGATAAATTTGTAATCGTATATGCTTGCTTTCTGATGTTTTTTATAGGAGCGCCATTAGGAGCAATTATTAGAAAAGGAGGATTAGGACTTCCAATAGTTTTTGCTGTTTTTATATTTATAACCTTTCATTTTATAAATACTTTTGGAAAAAGGATTGCTCAGGAAAATGGAATGACTCCATTTATGGGAGCTTGGTTATCATCATTTATACTAACACCATTAGCTGTTTTATTGACTTACAGAGCTACAAACGATATTGGTTTAATAAATATGGATGTTATTTTAGCTCCATTTCAAAAACTAGTAAAAAAAATATTCCCATCACAAAACTAACACCCGAAATGGACTTAAATAAAATACAACTTAACACAATTGAAGAAGCAATAGAAGATATTCGTCAAGGAAAAATTATTATAGTTGTTGATGATGAAGATCGTGAAAATGAAGGAGATTTTTTGGCTGCAGCCGAAAAAGTAACACCCGAAATGATTAATTTCATGGCTACTCATGGTCGCGGATTAATATGCGCTCCGTTGACAGAAAGCCGTTGTAAAGAATTAGGATTGCATGTGATGGTGACCAATAATACGGATCCAATGGAAACCGCTTTTACAGTTTCGGTGGATTTAAGAGGAAACGGAGTTACAACTGGAATATCAGCAGCTGATAGAGCAAAAACAATTTTAGCACTCGTAAATCAAGAAACAAAACCGCATGATTTAGCAAGACCCGGACATATTTTTCCTCTAATTGCCAAACAAGGTGGTGTTTTGAGAAGAACAGGCCATACAGAGGCAGCAATTGATTTTGCTCGTTTAGCTGGATTTAAATCAGCTGGAGTAATTGTGGAAATCATGAATGAAGACGGCACCATGGCACGTCTTCCCCAATTAGTCGAAGTGGCAAAAAAATTCGATTTAAAATTAGTGTCAATCGAATCCTTAGTCGCTTACAGAATGCAACACGACAGCTTAATTGTTAAAAAAGAAGATTTTGATATTGAAACTCGTTTTGGTACATTCAGATTACGTGCATACCAACAAACCACTAACAAACAAATACATATTGCGCTGACTAAAGGCAACTGGAATATTGGTGAACCAATACTTACCAGAATCAATTCTACTTTAGTCAATAATGATATTTTAGGAACATTGACCAATGATGTCAATAAGAAATTAGACGGTATGTTTCAATTGATAAATGATCAAGGAAAAGGGGCGGTTTTATTTATTAATCAGGAAGCGCAATCAATAGACTTATTGCATCGAATTGTAGAATTGAAAGGACTGCAAGCGAAAGGAGAATTTAAAGCACCACAAATAAAGATGGATAATAAAGATTTTGGTATTGGTGCTCAGATTTTACATGATATTGATATTTCAAAAATCCGTTTATTATCCAATACTGAGCAAACAAAACGCGTTGGAATGATTGGATATGGATTAGAAATTAAAGAATATGTAAATTATTAAATTCATTTTAAAAAAAATTATAAAAATATTTTCATCTAAAGTATACAAAATGAAACCTTTAAAAATTAGTCCAAAAAATAGATGCTTTTTTTCTAAAAATAGATTTGCATAACCAAAAAAGGTTCTTATATTTGCACTCGCAATCAGACAATGAATGCGACATACTGGAGAAATGGCAGAGCGGTCGAATGCGGCAGTCTTGAAAACTGTTGACTGTAACAGGTCCGGGGGTTCGAATCCCTCTTTCTCCGCCACATAAGGTTTCAAAAGAAACTTTAAAAGTCAAAAGCCTTTAAATAGTAGTATTTAAAGGCTTTTTCGTTTTTTATAATGTGTCAAAATACACATATAGAATCAAAGAACAGTGACCCTATTGGTGACCCTATTTTATTTTCAGCCATTTTCGAGAAAATAGGGTCACTAAATCGGAAGAATTCCCCGGGAATTCCCCGCCATCACTAGCAACTCTCAAAGTTTTTAAATCAATTTGATTATTAATTTAAAAACAAGAAGTTATGTTAAAAGTAATTTTTTATCTCAAAGCTGGAAAAGCTAACAAAAAGGGAGAATCTCCCATTTTCGCCCGTATCTCTTACAACCAACAGTCAATCACGATGACCACCGGTAAA
>NZ_JAFCUM010000010.1:0-151808 GCF_049896525.1 Flavobacterium sp. DSR3-2 | reverse complement strand
GGGTGCAAAACTACACCCTTTATTGGGTTATTCAAGCTTTTTAAACACTTTTTTTTGACCTTTTCTTAACTTTATCTTTAACTAACTGATATCATGTTTTTTGAAAGAACAAGTTTTTTGAACAAATCTACAATCAAATACACTTTAAACTCGTTTTCTTGTCAAAATCCCCTATTCCACTAATGAAAGATTACCTTCATTAGCATTTCTTTGCTTAGTACATCTTTCAAAATCTAAACAGTATTGCATTATTTGTAGCTCATCAGTACCCTTTGCTCGTCCAGAAGTTACTTTCGTGACATCATCTAAGCACATAATTAAACTAACCAAGGGTTTTGTCCGATACATTATATTGTACTAGTACTTTTTCACTCCTATATATAAGGTAACATAATATTGCTCGATATAACTAAAAATGCTGGCTTAATAAAGTTCGCGTTAGGGATAGCAGCGGAAAGCCCACAGGCTCGCCTTTTTTTGGCGGGACGAGGACTTGAAGCGAATAGCCCGACCGTTTATAAAAAAGAGGCAATTACCCGGTAAGATAATTGCCTCTCTTTTATAAACGGTAAAGCACAAATGAAAATCTAGTCGAAACGTATGGCTTTGATAGGTGAAATTTTGGTTATAATAAAGGATCTACTTTTCAAGGGCCAGAAACTTCAGGAACACAAAATCTCACCTTTACAGAAAAACCAGATTATGGAACAATACAAATATTGCTGGTTCCGATCAGTTATTATTGCTATGTAATCCGTATTCATCATCATTGGACGATAATAAATTTATTAATGATAACATTGGTTCTGTAGAAACATCAAT
Source organism: Flavobacterium sp. DSR3-2 (assembly GCF_049896525.1). NCBI lineage: Bacteria > Pseudomonadati > Bacteroidota > Flavobacteriia > Flavobacteriales > Flavobacteriaceae > Flavobacterium > Flavobacterium sp. DSR3-2. The sequence goes on along the minus strand of NZ_JAFCUM010000010.1, from coordinate 150,986 downwards.
TAACAATGGAGCTAAAGACCGAGCAATCTATTTCTGGGAACATTACTCAACCAATAATACGCACAATTTAGGTGTTTACCAAGATGGCTGTAAAGTTTATAATAAAGCTGGAGGTGTAAAACCAAGTGCCACAAGAGTTGATTTCATAAGTGGTTCTAGATCTTCCTCAAAATTGATTCCGAAAAGATATATTCCAGTAAGACAAGGATTCTTTGTGATTGGAAAAATTGAATCTGGAGGAACTGTAAACTTTTAATACTAGTCAACGAGATTTTATTAAAGAAGATAATATCAGCCTATCGCAGACTGTGTATAGAATTTATTCAACAGTTAAAGATTTAAATCATTGAACTAATAATCGTGATGCTAAAATAGCATATGACACATACCATGGAGTACGTTTACGCTTCAATTTTTACAATAATACTTTTCTCAGACAAGTACTTTCAGCTTTTATGGATGAAAAAGAAAATAATGAGATGAATGATGGTTCTGATGCCTGTAATATCTATGATTCTCCAAGTGATATGTATTTGTTGAACGGGGAAAATGAGCTAACAATACAAGGGGAAGATTATTTTGATATGGAAGCCTCCTACGCTATTGGTGTTCAATCTAACACAAGAGGAAGAATATCTTTTGTTTTGGATGGTTTAGAAAATTTTGACGAAAGTCACAATATTTTTATTCATGACAACGAAACTAATACCTACAGTAGGATCAAAGAGCAAGTCTAAGAAATAGAACTTCCGGAAGGAACCTTCAACGAGCACTTCTCATTACGTTTCACCGATAAAAGTCTTGCTACAAAAGATCAAATGTATGATAACGCTACTACCGTATTCTTTCTACGTTCAAATAATGTGTTAAATATTAAAAATAGTGCCAATAATAACAACGTGTTAACTGCTTCATTATACAACATTCAGGGAAAATTAATTTCTACATGGGATGTGAAGGAATAAGAGCAGTCCAACATTAAAATACCTATTCAGAACAAAACTTCAGCTGTGTATTTTGTGAAACTCAAAACGGCTAAAGGAAACATTAGCAAGAAAATTATCGTAAAATAATTTTTACTCCACTGTCATTTCAAAAAGATTTCTTTTAATCGGAAAGTATTTTTTTTTAACTACAGTCCTGATACAAGCAAATCGAAAGCAGGAATGTTACTAAAAAATAGAAATAAAATCATCTGAAAAATGGTAGTTTCATTCTTTAAATAAATATTACATAACAGTAAAATGACTTTTATATTAACTTAAAAATAAACTTACATTTTTTTATTATTTATGTATTTCATCGACTTTATCTGTATTTAAACCGATTATTTCAAATGATTAATTTAAATTTAGTTTTCGAAAATATTTGTGTTACGGCGCTAAACATTTTAAAACGAAAAATTAAACCATAATTAATTAAATACTGTGATTGAATTATGAAGAAAACTACTCCAATAAATAAAAAGCTGTTTTTTACAATCAATCTGCTATTTATCATAATTTACGGTTATTCCCAAACAACACAAACCTACAGCACTTCTGGAACTTTTACAGTTCCCACAGGTGTTACCAGCTTAAAAGTTGAAGCTTGGGGAGGAGGGGGAAGTGGAGGTACTAGAACAACAAATGGAGTTAGCGGCGGCGGCGGCGGCGGTGCTTATGCTAAAAAAACAGTATCCGTCGTACCTGGAGAACAATATACTTATATCGTAGGTACTGGAAGCACATCAAATACATCTGGTGGCGATTCTTCATTTTCTTCACTTACCCCAACAATTCTTTTACGAGCAAAAGGGGGTAATAGTGTAGCAGATAATACAACAACTGGAGCAATCGGAGGCTTAACTTCAGGTTGTATTGGCGATTTAAGCTTTAATGGCGGTAGCGGTGCAACAGGTAGTGGTGGAACATTTAGCGGAGGCGGTGGTTCATCAGCAGGGACAGCTTCTAATGGTACTACTGCTACAAATCAAACCGGAGCAACAGCTCCTTTGAATGGAGGAAATGGTGGCTCAGGCACAAATACCAGTAATAATGGATTACCAGGAATTATTCCTGGCGGTGGCGGTGGTGGTGCGTTTCGTACATCATCAGTTAACAGAACAGGCGGTTCTGGAGCTGATGGAAAAATAGTTATTACTTGGGTGGCGCCTCAAGAAATAAACATTCTTGGAAATACTATAGCTATAACTGACGATGACGTCACTCCGAGTCCCACAGATTGGACAGATTTTGGGTCAATGGAAACCAGTACGGGAACTATCACAAAAAAATACACCATTCAAAATACGGGGAATCTTGCCCTATCTATTGGTTCCATAACTATTTCTGGAACTAATGCTGCTAATTTTACACTTACCGCAAGCCCCAGTGCTTCAATTGCTGGAGGAGCAAGTTCTACATTTTCTATTGCTTTTGACCCTGAAACTGTAGGAACAAAAACTGCCACAATTTCAATTATAAACAATGACTCTGATGAAAATCCATACAATTTTGCGATTAAAGGAGTGGGGATCCAAACCTTTTTTGACAGCGATGGAGATGGCGTTTACGACAATTTTGATATTGATGATGATAATGACGGTATTATGGACGCTACCGAGGAAATAAATTGCAATAGTTCAAAGGGACGTAAAGTAGATTATAAGTTTCTTAATGAAACCTTTGGAACAGGCGGTAGAACTTCAGACTTTACTGCAGCCTATAATGCAACAACAACCTACTGTTATGAGGACGGAATAGTTGGTTCTAATACAGCAACATGTCCTTTTCAAACAAGCAAAATATTAGATGATGGAGAATACACAGTGGTTTCCAAAATCACGGGAACCGTAGCGAGCGATCCTGAAAATATTCATGGCGATTTAGCTTGGTACAATGGAGAAGATCATACCACAGGAGATATTAATGGAAGAATGGCAGTATTTAATGCCAGTTTTGAACCGGGTGTGTTTTATGAAACTACAATTACAGGCATATTGTCAAATCTGCCCATAACCTACAGTTTTTGGGCATTAAACATCATGGCATCATCTACGTACCCTAATTCAATTTTGCCCAATATAACCGTTGAATTTTTTGATTTGTCCAATAATCCGCTAGCTTCTTTCAATACTGGAGACATTGGGAGATGTTCCTCTAATACTTTAGACAATAGCTGTTCTCAAGGAGTCTGGCAACAATTTACCACTAGCGTTAATCTGGGAAACATAAATGCTTTTATCATCCGATTCAAAAATAATGCTCCCGGGGGTGGCGGTAATGATCTCGCTTTAGATGATATACTTATCTCACAAACCTTATGTGATTTAGACAATGATGGCGTTGCGGATATGTTTGATTTGGATGCCGATAATGATGGAATCGAAGACATTATTGAAGTGGGTTTAGGAAATTTAAGCGATGGTAAAGGTAAGATTGCTGTGGCTTGGGCCGATTCAAACGGAAATGGATTGCATGACAATGCCGAGCCAAGCGCGGCATTAGTAGCATTGGATTCGGATGGAGACGGCATTCCAAATTACTTGGATTTAGACAGTGATAATGATAGTGTTTTTGATGTGGATGAATCCGGGGCAGGAAATACTAGTGCAGCTGCAAGCTTTGTCAATGGTGATGGGGATATCAACGGAGACGCGACAGGAGACGGATTAGATACGGAAACTTTTAGGAGCAAAGACACTGACGGCAACGGAACTTCGGAACTTTTTGGCGATGGAATACTAGACATTTACGATTACGGTACCGGAGTCAATCAATACGGGAATTTGGGACAAGGAAGTACAGTTGCTCCTTTTCTGAATTATCTTTTGGATACTGATGGTGATGGAATTCCGAATTATATTGATGTAAAATCTAACGGACTTATATTTGATATCTCAAATACGTTGTTAATCTATGATTACAAAATTTTGGACAGTAACAGTAATGGTATTATTGACGGTGCTACTGATATTGATAAAGACGGAATTATGGATGCTTTTGATACCAATACCGCTTATTTTGGTTCTCCTAGGGATTTGCGTACCAAATTATTTCTTGATTTTGATGGTCGAAACGATTACGGACAAAGTACTTCTATTCTTGGTGGTTTAACCAATGCTTCTTTAATGGCATGGATCAATTTGAATCCTGCTTTTTCAACAGATGGTGTTGTTGTGGGTCAGGATAAATTTCAAATTCGCGTTACTGCTGCCAAAAAACTGGAAGCAATAGTTAATGGAACCACAGCGACTTTTGCTACAGTGCTGAATGTTTCCCAATGGTACAATGTAGCCACGGTTTATGACGGAAATAATTTGAAACTATATCTTAATGGCGCTTTGGTGGCAACCCAAGCCGCGTCCGGAAGTATCGCTGCTGATGCATCATTGCTCACTTTAGGAAAAAATCCGATCGCAAACACAAATTATTTTAAAGGAAAAATAGATGAAGTACGTGTATTCAATATTGCGCTGACGGATTCACATTTACAAAGAATGGTGTATCAGGAAATTGAGGATAACAGTTCACAAATTAGAGGAACGATCGTGCCTAAAAACATTGCCTCTACTCCTGCTTCCCTGCCTTTTGCAAACGTACTTCGATATTACAGAATGGACAATTATAAAGATGATATTATTGATGATTTGACAACTCCTACAATTGATATTAGTGGAACAAAAATCTACAATCATAAAAATATTTATCTTCAACAAGCTCCATTACCTTTTTTAACGGAACGAACTGGAAGTTTTGCAACAGCAGTCAATAGCCCTTCCAAAGAAATTCGAGGAAATGACATTATGGAGAATGACTGGTCCATCGTAAAGGTTCAACATGATATCACCGAAACGGCCAACAACATTGATTTAGGAATGCTGGTAGCTACCGGAAAAAAAATTGTTATGAATAACAATACCAAGATACAAAATGACTGGTATCTAAAATTAGACGGAACAATGGACTTAACCGGAATGTCACAATTGGTGCAAACAACGGAGAGTACCTTAGACGTTGCCAGTACAGGTTTTATCGAAAGAGATCAACAAGGGCAATCCAACTTGTACAACTACAATTATTGGAGTGCACCGGTAAGTCCTATCAATACCGTAGCCAACAATACTAATTATACTGTAAATGGGGTATTCAAAGACGGAACAAATCCAGCAACACCAGCAAATATTACATGGATTGCAGGATACAACGGAGCATCAACAAATCCAGTTAGCATGGCGCGTTATTGGCTTTATAAATTTGATAATAATGCCAGTGCTTACGCAAATTGGATTCAAATAAATGAAACCAGCCCGTTACGTGTAGGTCAAGGGTTCACCTTAAAAGGAAGCGGCGCGGCATCGGGTACACAAAATTATACCTTTGTAGGAAAACCGAATAATGGAACGATATTGACCAATACCGTCAGTGCCGAACAATTGTTGCTGACCGGAAATCCTTATCCATCCGCCCTAAATGCGTATGCTTTTATAAACGACAATCTGAATTCAGTAGACCGAGTTCAAGACGTTGGTTTAGATGGAACCATTTATTTTTGGGAACATTCCTCCAATAATAATACACATGTATTAAAAGATTACTTAGGTGGCTACGCCGTACTCAATTTGTCAGGCGGTTTACCACCTGTAGTGCCAGACTTGATCAGTGGTGTTGGGTTGAGTAATAAAATTCCAAAGCAACATATTCCAGTGGGACAAGGATTTTTTGTCTTTGGAAAAACAGGCGGTGGCGGAACAGTAATTTTTAATAATGGACAACGGGCGTTTCAGAGGGAAATTGACTCCACTTCCAACACCCTTTTTAAAATCAAAGCTAAAGCCAAAGCTGAAAACGCATGGGATACAAATACCAATGATCCAATACAAAAAGACACGTTAAAAAGAATTCGTTTGGGATTCAATTCTACTAATAATTTCCATCGTCAAGTATTGTTAGCGTTCATGCAGGAGAAAGCAACCAGCGCAATTGATTACGGTTATGACGGATATATTCTGGATAATTTCCCTAACGATATGTATTTTTTAAACGGAGCCGATCAACTGGTAATTCAGGGAGAAGGCTATTTTGATATGGAATCCTCCTTCCCTATTGGGGTTAAAAGTGATATAGAAGGAACCATAAAATTCATGATTGATGATGCAGAAAATTTTGAAATCAACCAACCTATTTTTGTGTATGATGACGAAACAAAAATGTACCATAACATCAGGAATAAAACTTTTGAAATCAATATTCCTAAAGGGGAATTCCACAACCGATTTTCATTGCGTTTTAAAGATAAAACCCTTGCTACAAATGAAGAAATCAGTAGTACAAATGATATTGTAATTCTGCATTCACAAAACAAAAATACGCTCGTAATCAATAATAAATTACTGGATACAACAGTTCAAGATGTCACCTTATTCAATATTCTTGGACAGGCTGTTGCCAATTGGGAGATTGAAAATCAAGGTCAGGAAAACATCCAGCTTCCTATAAAAAAAATAAGTCCAGGAGTGTACATTGCACTACTTAAAACTTCAACAGGAGTTCTCAGCAAAAAGATAATTATTAATTAATTCGTTTTTTCTACGAAAAAATCAAGTACAGTTAAATATTTATTAATGTAAATCGTATCGATTAATTTGAATTATTATTTATATTTGAAATGATATTCGATGTAAAATAGAAACCGATTTTAAAATTTAGATAATGAAAAAAATATTAACATTTGTAGCAATAGCATTCCTTACCCTAAATGGTAGTGCACAGGAAGTCAAAACTGTGACTAAAGATCAAACGAAAAAAGAATCCTGTTGTGCAAAAAAAGACTCAAAGTCAAAAGATATGACTGCAGCAGAACTTGAAAAATGCAAAACAAAATGCGAAGCTGAAGGAAAAAAATGCGATGCCACAATGGCTAAAGCAAGTGGAAAAAAATGTTAATCTAAAAGATTCTTATTTTATCTAACAGAAAACGCCTCTAAAATTTAGAGGCGTTTTTTATTGAAATATTTCGTGAGGGAATCCGCTTTTATTTTACCCTTACACTCCATTCAAAATCCATTTCTGATACCTGAATTCCTTTTTCATCGGTTCCTATGGATTTCATCCAGAAAGTTTGTCCTACTCCAGTGGTTATGGTTTCTTGAATTGCTTTTTCTATCAAATGCCCATCATTACAAGTAAAAGTAATTCTGCCAGTCGCTTTTTTCGTAAAATTACCTTTATTATTGGCTACCAACATTGAGATTTTCCTGCCGCTTTTTTGAATTTGAAACATTACCAAAGCTCCTGTAGAAAGTTCAGCCGCCATGGCTTGTACTGCAAAATACATCGAGTTAAATGGATTTTGGTTGATCCAACGGTGTTTTACAGACACCACACATTGGTTCTCATCAATGGTTTTTACACGTACACCACAAATAAATGCCGACGGTAATTTGAACAATAGAAATTTATTAAGTTTTGACGCGGTAAGTTTCATAAGTAGTTACTGTTTATTTTTTAAAGAAATATAATTTCGCCATTGCTTCTTATTATTGGGGTTTTAAATCCTGGCGGGTTCATAATCAGTGGTTTTTTTGCTAAAATACAAAAAAATAGTATGCGTACATATAAAATTGTTTTGTTAATTTTATGTTAATTTTAGGTACTATGCGAAACAAGATACTGTCTTTTAGATATATATTTGCATAAGAAATTACTAGGTAACCTATTTAGTAATTGCGCTGAAAGTTTTAATCATCATCAAAATCAAAAAAAAATGGAAACAACTACTGAAAAAAACATCGCAACATTTACACATTTGAGTTCACTTACTCAATATTTCATTCCTTTTGGAAATTATATTTTTCCAATAATTCTTTGGAGTACCAAAAAAGAGGAATCCGAATTTGTAGATCATCACGGAAAACAAGTTCTGAATTTTCAATTGAGTTTATTGCTCTATTCCTTAGTGCTGATTATGATAGCGATTCCTTCGTTTCTTATTTCAGCTTTCAAAAATGTTTCTTTCCAATCATTGGTACATCATAATGACATTACACTTTCGAATTTCAACTTCGAAGACAACATTGCACTATTAACGGTTGGATTAATTTGCGTTTTGATTTTCGGACTTTTGAAAGTGGCTGAATTCTTTTTAATTATTTATGCCTCGATCAAAACATCAAACGGAGAACGATACAAATATCCAATAACGATTCCGTTCATTAAATAAGGAAGCAATCAGATTAAAAGAGAAAAAACGTAATACATAAAGCGAACAAACTAGCCCTGATTGCAATGGAAATCCTTTTATATTTTTTCTTTAAAAATATAAAAGATTGAAATGGAAAGCAGGAATTAGCTCCAAAAAAATTAAAAGAGTATCAGGCAATAGGAGATTGCTTCGTTCCTCACAATGACAAATCATCATCCGAGCCAGAAAGGCGAACTGGCAAAACAATCAAAAAATGAACGGTTTAATCAACACAAAATCAAAAAAAAGAAATTATGAACATTGAAAACACGAAAGCTCAAATGCGAAAAGGTGTTCTCGAGTTTTGCATCCTATCTGTTTTAAAAGAAAAAGATGCCTACACATCGGAAATATTGGACACTTTGAAAAATGCAAAATTATTAGTGGTGGAAGGAACCATATATCCGTTATTAACACGACTAAAAAACGATGGATTGCTCAACTACCGTTGGGAAGAATCCACTTCAGGACCGCCAAGAAAATATTACGGTCTGACAGAAATTGGACAAACTTTTTTAAACGAATTAAATGGTACCTGGACTGAATTATCCGATGCCGTAAACCTAATAACCAACCAAAAACAATAGTCATGAACAAAACTGTAAATATAAACCTAGGCGGAATGTTTTTTCACATCGATGAAGATGCATACCAAAAATTGATACGCTATTTTGACGCGATAAAACGTTCTTTATCCAATTCATCCGGACACGATGAAATCATCAAAGATATTGAGATGCGTGTTTCGGAATTATTGAACGAAAAGCAAAAAACGGATAAATATGTTATTGGTTTAAACGATGTAGACGAAGTGATTGCCGTTATGGGTCAACCGGAAGATTATATCATTGAAGATGAATTGAAAGGAACAAATACCTATAACAGCACCGCAACGAGAGCTACAAAAAAATTATATCGTGACAAAGAAAAAGGAATGATTGGCGGAGTTGCTTCAGGATTGGGACATTATTTTGGTATTGACGCCGTTTGGATCAGAATCGTACTCATTTTATTGGTTTTTGCTGCATTTGGAACTGGAATCCTGGCGTATATAATTCTTTGGATTGTGACTCCAGAGGCTCTCACTACTACAGAGAAACTGGAAATGACAGGAGAACCTGTTACGATTTCCAACATTGAAAAAAAAGTGCGTGAGGAATTTGAAAATGTTTCTGATAAAATAAAAAATGTCGATTATGACAAATATGGCAATCAAATAAAAACAAGTGCCGGGAAAATAGGAAGCTCTTTTGGTGATTTCATCATGACTGTTTTCAAGATTTTCGCAAAGTTCTTAGGAGTACTTTTAATACTTGGAGGAGTAACTGTATTATTTTTTCTTTTAATTGGAATTTTTACCCTAGGTTCAGGTGCATTTATTGATTTCCCATGGCAAGGTTTTATAGAAGCGGGGAATTTTACAGATTATCCAATATGGGCCTTTGGACTTTTAATGTTCTTTGCCGCTGGAATTCCGTTCTTTTTTCTAGCATTATTAGGTTTTAAACTTTTAGCCCCTAATATGAAATCAATAGGGAACATTGCTAAATACACCTTGCTGGCTCTTTGGTTAATCGCAGTTGCATTAGCAATATCAATTGGAATAAAACAAGCCAGTGCGTTTGCAGTTGATGGACGAGTGGTTAAGAAAGAAACTATCAATTTGAATCCGAATGATACGCTTTATATTAAATTCAAACACAATGATTATTTTTCTAAAAATGTGGAAGACCGTAATGATTTCATGGTAACACAAGATTCTACCGGAACTGATATTATTTATTCGAATGAAGTAAGTATCAAAATCGAAAAAACAGATGAAAAACTGCCTTATCTTCAGATTGAAAAAGAGGCAAGAGGAAAATCATTATCAGAAGCAAAACAAAGAGCCGAACAAATTAAATACGGTTATAAAATAATTGGCAATCAATTGATTTTAGACAACTATTTACTTACTGATTTAAAAAATAAATACAGAGATCAAGAAATAGAAATAACATTATACTTACCAGAAGGAACACTATTAAAACCAGATACTTCAATACAAAATTATGATAGATCAGATGACGAATATTTTAATTTGCACTACAGTTCAGGTAATTACATTTACAAAGTTGAGAATTCTCAAATAAAATGTTTAAATTGTCCTGCAAATGAAAACGAGTACAATGATGTGGACAGTGATACTGAAAACGACAGTACAGATGTGACAGTTACCATTAACAACGACGGAGTTTCAATAGAAAATGATACTATAAAATCAAACAATAACAATAAAGGATTGAAAATAAATAAAGACGGTATAATCATTAAAACGAATTAGTCATGTTAAAAATCATCACATTAATTACAAAATTCATTCTGGTTGTATTCAGTGCTTTGTTACTCGCTTCGTGCAACCACACCATCAAATTGAATTCAATAGAAGGAAGTGGAAATGTAACCACCGAGAGACGAAATGTTGAAGGTGATTTTAAAAGCATAGAAGTCAACAACGGCATAGACCTGGTTATTGAGCAATCAGATAAAACGGAAATAGTGGTTGAAGCTGATGATAATTTACAAAAACACATTACCACCACAGTAGAAAATGGAACCCTTATTATTTCTTGTAATAAAAATTATTTTTCTAATATAGAATCTAAAAAAGTTACTGTAAAAATGCCAATTATTGATGAGCTAGAGGCCACAAGTAGTGCAACGATAACGAGTAAGAATACACTGAAAGGGGAAAACATCCGATTAAATACTTCTAGTGCCGCCTCCATCGATGTGAGTATTGAATCTGACAATATTACTTGTGACACCAGTAGCGGAAGTAGCATCACGATTAATGGGAAAGCATTACAGATGAAAACGACTGCATCAAGTGGTAGCGAAATCAACGCTGATAAATTATTTGCAAATGAAGTTAGTGCCGATGTTTCCAGTGGAGCTTCCATAAGTGTTCATCCTATAGTCAGCTTAACTGCAAAAGCATCCAGCGGAGGGGATATTAATTACGATATACAACCAAAATCAATTCAGAAGAATACCAGTTCTGGAGGCAGTATTAGCAGACAGTAAAAAAAAATTCAAATTTTAAAAATAAACATCCACCAATCATGGGTGTTTTTTTCGCTTTAGTTAATCAAAAAGACCTAATCAACTCTTTATTTACAGTAAAATTTAAAACAAGTGGGCATTTTATAAATTAATGTCACTTCCTAAAAAAACAATACAGCACTTTTACCAATCATCAATCAAAATCAATAAAATCATGAAAAACAATCTCTTGAAGGCTGCATCCTTTGCCGCATTATTTTTTGGAGCTACGACGCTACAGGCGCAACAGAATCCAGCTACTACCCTATCGAGCAAGGCCGTATCAAAATACAATTATCACGATACTTTTGGCCCTAATTTTTACGCTAAAAACGGTACCGATTCCCGCTCCGCCAGTGGACAGCCCGGTCCAAAGTACTGGCAAAACAAAGCCGATTATAAATTATCAGCCATATTAAATGATAAAAACAACGAAGTTATCGGCTCGGAAATTTTAACTTACACTAACAACAGTCCTGATAAAATTTCTTTTTTATGGATGAATGTCGATCAGAATTTATTTAAAAACAATTCTCGCGGAAAAACCGTAATTCCAATAACTGGTAGTCGTAATGGAGATAAAGGACAAGTTTTTGACGGCGGTCACAAAATAAAATCGATCAAAATAGTTTCTGGGAAAAATGGAAAGACTGTCGAAACGGAAGCCAAATTTGAAATAATCGATACACGAATGCAAGTATTCCTTCCTCAGGATGTGAATCCAAATGGAGGAAGTATTAAACTTAAAATTGACTTTTCATTTATTTCTCCAGATTACGGATCAGATCGAATGGGGGTTTTAGAAACCAAAAACGGCAAGATATTTACAATGGCACAATGGTACCCTAGAATGTGTGTTTATGACGATGTCAAAGGTTGGAATACCTTACCTTATTTAGGCGCTGGAGAGTTTTATCTTGAATTTGGTGACTTTGATGTAACCATAACAGCTCCTGCAAATCATATCGTAGTTAGCTCCGGTGAATTAATGAATGCATCTGAGGTATATTCTGCTGAACAGCAAAAACGATGGGTAACTGCTTCTCAAAGCGACAAAACAGTGACAATTCGTTCTGCGGAAGAAGTAACAAATATTGCTTCAAGACCTATTGGAGAATCTACTTTAAATTGGCATTTTAAAATAAAAAATGCTCGCGATGTTTCTTGGGCATCTTCGGCAGCATTTATTATTGATGCCGCAAAAATTAATTTGCCAAGTGGTAAAAAATCATTAGCCATTTCAGCCTACCCTGTTGAAAGCGGTGGTCAAGATGCTTGGAGTCGTTCAACAGAATACACAAAATCATCGGTTGAAAATTATTCTAAACGATGGTTTGAATATCCTTATCCCGCAGCAACTAATGTAGCAGGAAACGAAGGCGGAATGGAATATCCCGCAATTGTGTTTTGTGATTGGCAATCAAAAGGCAAAGAGTTATGGAGAGTTACGGATCATGAATTTGGACATGGATGGTTCCCCATGATTGTGGGCTCTAACGAACGTTTATTTGCCTGGATGGACGAAGGATTTAATACTTTCATCAACTCATTGAGTGCCGAAGATTTCAATAAGGGAGAATATAAACCCAGACGACCTTCAGATATGCAAAGAATGGCAGATATGTTAACCAATCCGAAATTAGAACCTATTATGACCGCTCCAGACGGGATGAAAGAACATAATATGGGATTACTCGCTTACGAAAAACCGTCCTCAGGATTAATTATGTTGCGTGATCAGGTGCTAGGCAAAGAACGTTTTGATAAAGCCTTTAGAGTTTATACCGAACGTTGGGCTTTTAAACATCCAACGCCAGATGATTTTTTCAGAACTATGGAGAATGTTTCCGGAGAAGATTTAAACTGGTTTTGGAGAGCTTGGTTTGTAAACAATTGGAGTTTAGACCAAGGCATTTCTAAGATAAAGTATTTAAAAAATGATCCTAAATTGGGAGCGCTTATTTACATTGAAAATCTGGAAAAAATGGCTATGCCTGTCGTATTAGAAATTAAAACCAAAAGCGGAACTATTAGTCGTGTGCAACTACCGGTAGAAATATGGCAACGCAATACATCCTGGTCATTTAAACATGCTTCTACTGAAGAGATTGACACCATTACTTTAGATCCAGATCACACTTTACCTGATACAAATACAACAAATAACGTGTGGAGTTCAGAGAAAAGTGAGCTGGAAAAAGCAGTTATTTTAGATGAATATTTGGGTGATTTTGTAAGTAAACAGATTTCAGTAAAATTAGCTTTTAGCGAAGATAATGGAATACTTATAGTAACTCCAGAAGGCGAAACATCAATTCATTTTGACTCTATTGGTAAAGATACGTTTGGTGCTGATCAGGAAGGAGGAATTGAAATTCAATTTAAAAAGAATAAAACAGAATTTACCTTAAAAATGGAGGGTCAGGAATTCTTATTTACCAAGGCATAAAGAAAATGTGCTAAGAAAGAAGTTGTCCATAAAAAAAATCATTTTACTAAAATCAAAAAATCATCCATCACAAGCGGATGATTTTTTTATATTTGTGTAGACTCTAATCCAAATGACTATGAAAAAATATACGGCTATACTCCTGCTCCTTTTATCAACCACATCGACATGGGCACAAAATAAGGAAAAAATAAAAGGATCAAAAACGGTGACTGTGGAACAAAGACAAGTTGGTAATTTTGAAGCATTAATAGTCGAAGACAATCTCGAAGTTCATCTGGAAAGAGGAGAAAAAACAGAATTAAAAATCGAGGCCGACGAAAACTTACATGACATTATTTCTTTAGATTTAAGTGATAAAATATTGCGAGTTTATACTACAAAGCAAGCCACAAACTATAAAAAAATGATAGTCCGAGTGACGTATACCAATGATTTGAATCTGATTACTTCAAAAGATGAATCGACCGTCAATGCGATACAGGAACTTTTATTGAAAACCATTACTTTAAAAGCCCATGATGTTTCCAAATTATTTTTGAACGTTGACACCAAGGATTTCTTACTTCAGGCAGACGATAAATCAAAAATAGAACTCAATTTAAAATCAGAAAATACGATAATCGAATTAAGTAAAAATGCATCGCTGAAAGCCTTAGTTAACACTACCGATTTGAAAGTGGATATGTACCAAAAATCAGGTGCTACTCTTGAAGGAAACGCTGTAAATACTATGCTTCGACTGGACAACAATGCCTCATTTACTGGCAACAAGTTGACTACAAAAAATGCGGATGTAACGACCGAAAGTTATTCCAACTGCAGTCTATTTACTGAAATAGCCGTGATTATTGATGCGGCTGATAAATCAGAAATCCAACTGCTGGGTTCCCCAAAAATTGAAATACGAAAATTTGCTGATGAAGCTAAATTGATAAAAAAGTTGAAATAGAGAATCCTCTCTCTCCCGCGACCCCTTTAAAGGAGGGGAAGAAAAACTATTTTTGATTATTTAAAAGTTCAATCTAATGGTTTGGTATTTTTAGGGAGCGATTCTTTTATGTAGTTTTGTGAATTAGGGAAATACAATCACGGATTACAATATCGCTGTAAATAAAGGGGCAGAGCCTACATTTTTATCCGGACTAAAGTGCAATGATGAAAGGCGCAGCAATTATTATGTATAAAAGAAATGAGATGGACAATACATTGAAATTTCAAGAGAAGGGAAATAGTCGGATGCAGGCCGAACTCTTTTTGTCTAAAGCTTTAGATTATGAAACTATTCAATCAAAAATGAAAAAAATAAGATTGTATATGGTAATCAAAAAATCAAAACCATCTTTTTCTTTTGAACAAAAACACACCAAAAGCAGATAACAAAACGGATCCAGAAATGACAATCCATATTCCATAGCGATTATCTTGTAAATCATTGGGAACGTTCATTCCGTACAAACTTGCAATCAATGTTGGAATCATAAGAATTATCGAAATCGAAGTCATTTGCTTCATAATCGTATTCATATTGTTAGAAATCACAGAAGCATAAGCATCCATAGTCCCCGTTAAGATGTCGCTGTAAATATTCGTAGTTTCTTGCGCTTGACGCAATTCAATTTCCACATCTTCCAGCAGATCCAAATCAAAATGTTCTTTTTGGGATTTTATATTCTTTATTCGGTGTAACAAAATATCATTCCCCTTCAACGATGTCATGAAGAAAACCAAACATTTTTCTATTTGAAGCAACGCTTGTAATTCTTCATTCTTAATTGACTTTTCTAAATTGTCCTCGGCTAATTTTATTTTTTGATTGACTTGCTTTAAGTATTTCAAAAACCAAACACTGGACGACAACAATAACTTCAGCACTAAATCGAAGTTGTCTTTTATGTTGATATTTTTGCGTTTCGTGTAGGTTACAAAGTCAGTAATCATTTCCGTTTGATGGAAACTGATGGTGATGCAAACTTCTTCTTTAAAAACAACCCCGACAGGAATCGTATGAAAAGGCAACTTCACATCGTTGCTCTTTACAGGAATTCGCATGATAATTAAAGTCCAACCATTTTCAATTTCTATCCTTGGTCTTTCGTCAATATCTTCAATGTCATTATAAAATGCTTCGGGAATTTGTAATTCGTCGAGTAAATATTTTTTTTCTGCTTCGGTAGGGCATTCAATATTTATCCAACAGTTAGGAATCCATTCAGGAATGGCAATTAACCCATTATTATTTTTGTAAAAAGCTCTCATTTCAAAATTCTATAGGTTTATTTACAGCGTCTTGAAAACAGTGCAAGAGCTGTATTAGTTTAATATTTCCGAATAATAATCGTCCATTTTAAAGGTCATTTTTAAGTGATGCAAAAGTATTCTTTAAATTCCGTTTTAGCATCAATCATGATAAATTTAAGCGTTTTTTAAGATAAAAAAAGCCTCAAACGTGTGTTTAAGGCTTTTAAGTAAAACTATTTTCTCTTTATTTGTTTCTTTTCATTTCTCTTGCTAAAAGTGTATTTTTCAACAACATTGCAATTGTCATTGGTCCTACTCCACCCGGAACTGGAGTAATAAAAGATGATTTTTTACTTACTTGTTCAAAATCAACATCACCGGTGATTACATATCCTTTTTCATTAGTTTCATCAGGAACACGAGTAATACCCACATCAATTACAACAACTCCTTCTTTCACCATGTTCGCTTTTAGGTAATTAGGAACACCCAGAGCCGTAATGATGATATCCGCCTGAATGGTTATTTCTTCAATATTTTTTGTGTAACTGTGCGTTAGAGTTACCGTTGAATTTCCAGGAAATCCTTTTCTTCCCATCAAAATACTCATTGGTCTTCCCACTATATGGCTGCGACCAATTACTACTGTATGTTTTCCTTTGGTTTCTACTCCGTATCTTTCTAGCAATTCTAAAATTCCGAAAGGAGTTGCAGGAATAAAAGTAGTCATGTCTAACGCCATTTTTCCAAAATTTTCAGGATGAAATCCATCCACATCTTTGCTTGGATCAACCGCCATCAAAACTTTCCGCTCGTCAATTTGCTCGGGAAGCGGCAACTGAACAATAAATCCATCAATAGCTTCATTCTCATTTAATTCCTTTATCTTTTTTAGCAATTCAACTTCAGTAGTTGTACTTGGCATTTTCACTAAGGTAGATTCAAAACCTACTCTTTCGCAAGCTTTTACTTTACTGCCCACATAGGTTAAACTCGCTCCATCATTTCCAACAATCAGCGCTGCTAAATGAGGAACTTTCTCCCCATTGTCTTTCATTTTTTGTACTTCTGCAGCGATTTCACTCTTAATATCTTCCGCTGTTTTTTTTCCGTCTAGTAGTTGCATTGTTATTTAGTTTTATGTATTAAAGCCGAAAGTCTTAAAATCATTACAATTTTAAGACTTTCGGCTTTTGACTCATTTTTATTTCATTCCTGGCATTCCGCCTTTCATGCCGCCCATCATTTTCATCAGGTTTTTTCCTCCAGGTCCTTGCATCATTTTCATCATCTTGCTCATTTGGTCAAACTGCTTCATCAACTGATTCACTTGTTCGATTTTAGTTCCGGAACCTTTTGCAATTCTGGTTTTCCTTTTTACATCGATTAACGCCGGCTTGCTTCTTTCAATTGGCGTCATCGAATGGATTATCGCTTCAATATGTTTAAAAGCATCATCTTCTATCTCAACATCTTTCATGGCTTTTGATGCACCTGGTATCATTCCAACCAAATCTTTCATATTACCCATTTTTTTTACCTGTTGAATTTGAGAAAGGAAATCATCAAAACCGAATTCGTTTTTAGCAATTTTCTTTTGGATTTTTCTTGCTTCTTCTTCGTCAAATTGCTCCTGAGCTCTTTCTACCAAAGTCACAACGTCTCCCATTCCCAAAATTCTTTCAGCCATACGAATTGGATAGAACACATCAATCGCATCCATCTTTTCCCCTGTACCTACAAATTTAATGGGTTTATTAACAACCGATTTAATCGAAATTGCAGCTCCACCACGAGTATCTCCATCTAATTTGGTTAAGATAACCCCATCAAAATTTAATCTTTCATTGAAGGCTTTTGCTGTATTTACAGCATCTTGACCTGTCATTGCATCCACAACAAATAATGTTTCTTGCGGCTGAATGGCTTTATGAACGCGTTCTATTTCGTTCATCATTTCCTCATCGACTGCTAAACGACCAGCTGTATCGACAATCACTACATTGAATCCGTTCGCTTTCGCATGTTTGATTGCATTTTGAGCAATTTCAACAGGGTTTTTATTTTCTGGCTCTGAATAAACCTCAACTCCTATTGAATCTCCAACAACATATAATTGTTGAATTGCCGCAGGACGGTAAATGTCACACGCTACTAATAATGGTTTTTTATTTTTCTTTGTTAAAAGATAATTGGCCAATTTTCCTGAGAAAGTAGTTTTCCCTGATCCTTGCAATCCTGCCATCAAAATAACCGATGGATTTCCCGAAAGATTAATTCCGGCAACATCACCACCCATTAATTCTGTCAATTCATCTTTTACTAACTTCACCAATAATTGTCCTGGTTGAAGTGTCGTCAATACATCCTGACCAATCGCTTTTTCTTTTACCTTGGCGGTAAAATCTTTGGCAATCTTAAAGTTAACATCCGCGTCAAGTAAAGCTCTCCGCACCTCTTTGAGCGTTTCGGCTACATTTATTTCGGTGATTTTTCCGTGACCTTTAAGTATATGAAAGGCTTTATCTAGTTTATCGCTTAAATTATCGAACATAGTATTGATTTATTTTGAAATGCAAATTTAAGCATTTGATTTTGAAGTTGTATTCATAATATTATAAAAAAAACAGTCTTTTTTGAGACTGCTTTTAAAGTTTTACGAAATCGTGAAACACCATAAATTTATTTTTTTTTGAAAGTCAAATAATTGATTCCATCCACATTGCTCGATTTACTTTTCATCCGAACCTTAGTTTCTTCAATTTCAGTGACATCCCAATGCTCCGATAACTTCATTAATGTTTCAGAACTTGAAAATGAAATAACAAAATCCAAATCATCATTTGGATTATTATTAATATTGTTTGATTTTACGACAGACCACTTCCCAGAAAACGTATTGGCAGCATCGTTAGAAGTCAAAATTTCATTCGTTCCAAAAGTGAAATTAAATCCTGAATATTCACTTGTTAGATTACTATTTTTATCAATAAAATAGCTCACTTTCCAAGTGCCTTCACTTAGTATACCATTTACTTTTACCAAATCATTTTTTGCATTAGACACTATTTCGGGATCGTCAGCACAGCAGGTTCCGGCTACATTTAGCAAAAAAACACCAAACAAAAGTGGATATAAAAACAGTTTTTTCATGACTAAAGTGTTTATTTGATACTAAATGTATTAAAAAAACATTGTTTTCACAAAAAATAAGCCAAAAAAATTACATTCTTTCCGGAACATTAATTCCCAACAATTTAAATGAAGCAGCAATAGTATCGGCAACTTTTTTAGACAATTGAACTCTAAAAATTTTCTTTTCTAAATCCTCTTCACCGAGAATAGGAACCGCCTGATAGAATGAATTGTATTCCCGAACTAAATCATAGGTATAATTAGCAAGCAAAGCAGGACTGTGATGCTGTGCAGAATTTTGAATAACGTCAGGGAATAACTCTAATTGTTTCACCAATTCTTTTTCTTTTTCATGAAGCGTTGTCATTTTTGATTTATTCGAAAAATCAAAATTTGCTTTACGAATAATCGACTGGATTCTGGCATACGTATATTGAATAAACGGTCCAGTATTTCCAGCAAAATCTACCGATTCCTCCGGATTGAAAAGGATTCGTTTTTTAGGATCTACTTTTAGAATATAATATTTTAAAGCTCCTAAACCAATCGTGTTGTATAATTTTGCTTTTTCATCAGCAGAATAGGAATCTAATTTCCCTAAATCTTCGGCAATTTTCTGGGCAGTATCTGTCATTTCCTGCATTAAATCATCGGCATCGACAACCGTTCCTTCGCGGCTTTTCATTTTCCCCGAAGGTAAATCAACCATTCCGTACGACAAATGAAATAGATTTTTAGACCAGTCAAAACCTAGTTTTTTCAGAATTAAAAACAACACTTTAAAGTGATAATCCTGCTCATTTCCTACGGTATACACCATTCCGCCTACATCCGGATAATCTTTTACACGCTGAATGGCAGTTCCAATATCTTGTGTCATATATACCGCGGTACCATCTGAACGCAATACAATTTTACGGTCTAAACCTTCGTCTGTTAAATCAATCCAAACGGAACCGTCAGGATCTTTTTCGAAAACGCCTCTATCCAAACCAATTTGAACCACATCTTTCCCTAACAAATACGTATTGCTTTCATAATAAAAACAATCGAAATCAACACCAAGATTTTCATAGGTTTTGGCAAAACCATCATAGACCCATTGATTCATGGTTTTCCAAAGGGTGATTACTTGTTCATCTCCAGCTTCCCATTTTAGTAACATTTCCTGAGCTTCCAAAATGATTGGCGCTTGTTTTTTAGCTTCTTCTTCCGTTTTGCCGGCGCTCATTAATTGCGCTATTTCTTCTTTGTACGCTTTATCAAAAGCAACATAATAATTCCCAACTAATTTATCCCCTTTTAAACCTGTTGATTCTGGAGTTTGTCCGTTTCCGAATCTTTGCCAAGCCAACATTGATTTGCAGATATGGATTCCTCTATCATTAATGATTTGAGTTTTATACACTTTTTTACCGGAAGCTTTGATGATTTCCGCAACTGAATATCCCAAAAGGTTGTTACGCACGTGACCTAAATGCAAGGGTTTGTTCGTATTTGGTGAGGAATACTCTACCATAACCGCTTTATCATCTTCCGAAGGAGTTACAAAACCAAATTTAACGTCATCTTTTATTTCTCCAAAAAAATCTAAATAATAATCATCTGAAATAACAATATTCAAAAATCCGGAAACTACATTGAACCGATTTACCACAACTAAATTTTCAACAAGATAGGCTCCTATTTTATTCCCTAATTCCACTGGATTGCTTTTCACTACTTTCAACAATGGAAAAATAACCATCGTTATATCCCCTTCAAATTCCTTGCGTGTAGTTTGAAATTCAGCTTTATCAATAGTAACGTCAAATAAAGCTTTTACAGCTTTTTTAATGGAGGGCGTAAGAATCTGTTGTAATGTCATGATGTAAATTTAAAAGTGCAAAGATAATTCTAATTCCTTAATTTGGTTAGAAAAGTTACTCAATTACGTCTTAAAAACACTAACAAATAAAAAAAACCGTTGTACTGCTATATTTAGGATTGAGTTAACAAAATTTTAGCATTTTTTAAAAATGATAATTCAATTTTCACTATTTTTACTCTGCAAATTAACAACATAAGACATGAAAAAGACTCTTATTTTTATATTGTTGATGGCTTCACATGCTATTCATTCCCAAGCAGTTACCGTAAATACTACAAAATACACGATTGACCAATTGGTGAATCAGGTACTAGTGAATTCGCCATGTGTTCAGGGTACCAATGTAACTTCAAGAACAGGAACATTTTACGGATCGTCCAACGGAATAGGCTATTTTGAAAATACTAATTCTGCCTTTCCATTTTCCAACGGAGTTGTATTAAGTACGGGAGATGTTACTAAAATTCCGGCACCCAATACAACTATTTTAAGCGATGGTATTCCAGCATGGTCAGGCGATTCAGATTTGGAAGCTAATTTACTTTCGCAGTCGGGAATAACTCTTAATTCAATAAATGCCAGTTTTATTGAATTTGATTTTCAACCCAAAACACCCAATTTCGATTTTTCTTTTCTTTTTGCTTCTGAAGAATATGGGACTTCCCAATGCAGCTTCTCGGATGCTTTTGCTTTTCTTTTAAAAGATGTAACAGCCGGCGGTGCTAATGTAAATTTAGCCGTAATACCAAGCACAGCCATCCCGGTATCTGTTGAAACCATACGAGACACGGCTTACAATCCTAACTGTCCTTCCGCCAATCCAAACTATTTTGGTGCTTTTAACGGAGGTGGATTTGGCCCTGCCATAAATTTCAACGGACAAACAGTTTCAATGCTAGCTTCGGCAACTGGGTTAGACATTACGCACGTGTATCGCATTAAATTAGTTATTGCTGACGGAGGAAATAATACGGGTTATGATTCTGCTATTTTTCTACAAGCCAATAGTTTTAATATCGGGCAAGATGTTGTAGGACGGGATTATATAACGGCAAACAATGCTGCAATTTGTCCGGGAAACACGTTACCAATATTATCCGCCGCAGGTTTAGATTCCGGAACTACTTTCGAATGGAAAAAACAAGGAGTAGCATTCTCACCACCACAAACAGGGGTAACATTAGACCTCAACACAGTTATTCCACTGGTTAGTTCTGGAATTCATATTTACAGTGTTACATACAAAGAACCCGGTTGCATCGAAGTCACAGATGATATCACGATAGAAATTTTTCCCAAGATCGGAGTAATTACAGCTGTTCCCAACATTTATATGTGTGATTCAGGGGCTTCCTCTTATGATTTTAATCTCAGTAAAAACAGTTCAATCATTCTGGCTGGAGTTAACCAATCTACTAGCACAACTGGTGTTTTAGATGATTTACCCGCAAATACAATTATCACGTATCACTTTACTGATTCAGATGCTAGGAGAAATACTGCCGCAATCTCAATTCTTCAGACTATTTCGAGTACGGAAAGTGGCAAACAAATTTTTGTCAGAATTCAAAACCCTAACACGTTGTGCTATGAAATTAGATCTTTTCAATTGCTGATTGTCGCATCGCCACTAATTGCAAATATTCCTATTGATAATACATTGTGCTCCAGAAATTTATCTGAAACTCCTCTGAAAGCTAATTTTAACTTAACGTCACAAATTGCGTCCATTACTGGTTCCCAAAACACCTCATACAACATTCTCACTTTTCACTCCTCGGAAACGGGAGCAAATAGCAATACTAATAATATAACTTTAAATTCGAGCAACCAATTATTATCGGCAAGCACAACATTATGGGTCCGATTACAAAACATTTCAAATCCCAGTTGTTTTGTTATTACCAGTTTTAATTTGATTGTCTCGCCTTTACCAGAAGTAGATATATTACCAGATGTATTTGTATGCACCTCTTACAAACTCCCACCATTAACAAAAGCTGGAGCGCAATACTGGACTGGAAATAACGGAACTGGAACACAACTTTTTGCCGGGGATGTTATTACCACTACCACAATGAACCTTTATGTTTTTAATCAATCTGGACTGTGTACCAACCAAGATTCTTTTAATGTTACCATTGCTGATTTAGACACAATCACACCAGCTTCTGAAACCTACTGTATACAATATTCCCTTCCAGCTTTACCGTATGCAAAATATTTCACTAAAAGCGGAGGCCCCACTACTCCGGGAAATATCCAGTTAGCAGCTGGATTTATAGTAAATACTACAGGGGTAAACAGAATATATGTATGGTTTGAAGATACTACTGTTACACCATCCTGTACGCAAGAAAACCCATTTGCTATAACAATAATATCATTTAGTGTATTGCCTAATTACCCAAATCAATTTGCATGTACTTCTTACACGCTGCCCGTTGATTCAAATGGTGGTGTTTATTACACTGGTAGTAATAAAAGTGGATCCCTTTTGTCAGCAGGAACAGTAATAAATACGACGACCATTATTTATGTGTATAAAGAGAGTGGTACGGTTCCAAAAAATTGTGTTGACGAAAAAACCTTCACGTTTTTTATTAGCGTGGGAAGTATTACACCTCCAACAGATGTAAATTCCTGTTCTGCCTACAGTCTCCCTGCATTGACCGTTGGAGAATATCGAACTGCTGCTGCCGGCAGAGGAAATATTGTTCCTGCTGGAACATTAATTAATGCAACTACAACTCTTTGGTTTTATGTCACAGGACAAACATGCACCGATAATTTAGACTTTACTGTTACTGTAAATATTGCTCCTTTACCAGTAATACCAGACACCACCCCTCAATGCGATGTCTATTATTTACCTACGGTGGCACATTCAGGCAACTACTATACCGGACCTTTAGGGACTGGACAACTTCGTCCAGTGGGATTTCCGGTTACCACAACTCAAAAAATGTACTTCTATGATAAAGCTGTAAGTGGACCTTGTTATGTTGAAGAAGAATTCCTAATGACCATTAATAAATCTCCTGTAATTGATGCAAAACCTGTAGAAGTTATTCGATGTGGTCAAAGTTATATTTTAGATGATTTAAGAAATGGGGAATATTACGAATTTGCCGGTGGTCCATCGCCAACGAATCCTGTTTTACCGGCTGGTACCGTTTTGACAACCTCAAAAATAATCTATGTTTATGTCGCAGCTACAGCACCAAATACCTGCGTTTCAGAATACAGTATAGACGTTTTGGTAACTTTTGTAAATGACAAAGAAGATCAATATGCTTGCAATAGTTTTAACTTACCAGCCATCGTAGGTATGGGAAGTTATTACACCGCTCCAAGTGGTCCAAATGGAACTGGAGTACGATTGCTCCCTCCTTATTCCCCAATCACTACCACGACAACGATATATGTTTACGCAGAGAATAACAATAGAGTTAATTGTACTGATGAAGACCCTTTTACTATTACCATTTATAATAGCCCAACGATAACAACTATTGCGCCTGTAACAAGATGCGAATCTTATGAACTGCCATCCTACACAGCACCTGTAACAAGATATTTTACAAATCCAGGTGGTCCGGGAAGCAACAACACTGAAAAATTTCCGGGGGATTTCATCACTGCTTCAACCACTATTTATGCGTATGCCGAATCAGGAACATCTGCAACAGTTATTTGTCCTGTTGAAAGACCAATGGTAATTACTATCACCGCAAAACCAAAACCAGTACTTAACATTCCAGCCATTTGTATTGATATTGATACCGGAATCACGACTGATGCTTTTATTAAAAGTGGATTTACTACACCTCAATTCTCTTTTGAATGGAAAAGCGAAGACGGGACGTTAGTAGGTACCGAAGAAAATTTTTCAACAAGTGAACCTGGTAACTACACACTCACTGTTACCAACTTATCTATTTTTGGTTGTACCTCTGACATCGCCCCTTTTACGGTTATTGAATCTTCGATACCCGCTTCCGTAACATTTACAACCAGCGGATGGTTCACGGATAACCAAACCATAACTGTCAATGCCGTCCCATTTGTAGGAGATGGGAGTAATTTTCTGTATTCTTTAGATGGAGGTTCCCCTCAAATTAGTAACGTATTTAACAATGTAAGTTCCGGACTTCACGAAATATCGGTTAGCGATGCCAATTGCGGAACCTTCACCAGTCCAATATCGGTTAAGCTGATTAACAGTCCTAAATTCTTCACTCCAAACGGAGATGGTTTTAATGACACTTGGAATATTACTGGAATACCAAATAGCGAAAATTTAAAATTATATATTTTTGATCGCTATGGAAAACTGCTAAAAGAATTATTCCCAAATGGCTCTGGTTGGGATGGAACTTTCAATGGTCATGCGCTACCAGCGGATGATTATTGGTTTTCTATCTCGTATACTGAAGACACTATCACCAAAGAATATAAATCCCATTTTTCTCTAAAACGATAAATATTACTATATTCTCTAAAAGGGCTTTTTTAATCGAAAGCCCTTTTTTTGTTATTTAAACAAATAAAAAAGCAGAATGTATGTAACAAAATCGAGCCTCATCAGTCTATTATGTACAGTCAAAATCAAAAAATTTTATTTATGCATAAAACAGTACTTTGTAATACATAATATTACAATAAATATTTACCTTTGCATCATCAATCAATTAAATCACAATCAATCATGAAACTAAAATTAATCTTAATCTGCTTTATTGGGACATTGTTTTCAATGCAGGCGCAAACTTCGGTCAAACCGACACTTCTTAATAATTCCGGAAGTATTTCAGGGAAAATTACTGATAAAAACACTGACGAGCCATTGTCTTATGTGAATGTTGTGGTAAAAGAAAACAGCAAAGTAATTACTGGAGGAATTACATCTGATAAGGGAACTTTTCAAATCAAAAATTTAGCTTTGAAAGATTATATCGTAGAGATCCAATTTATGGGATACAAAACGATTTCAAAATCGGCTAAATTAACGTTAGACAATAGCATCAACTTTAACACTATTGCTCTTGAAGAAGATGCAATTCAGCTTGAAGGAGTCGAAATTGTAAAAGAAAAATCTACCATTGAACAAAAAATTGACCGCAAGATCATAAACGTGGGCAAAGATCTAATCTCTGCCGGAGCAACTGCCGGAGAAATCATGAATAATATTCCTTCGGTGAGCGTGGATCCACAAACGAATGCCATCAGTTTAAGAGGAAATTCAAATGTTCGTATCCTTATCGATGGAAAACCAACAAATATGGATGCCGCTCAAGTTTTGCAACAAATTCCATCAGCTTCCATCAAACAAATTGAGTTAATCACCAATCCATCGGCTAAATACAATCCGGAAGGAATGAGCGGAATCATCAATATTGTTTTAAACAAAAATAGCAGACTCGGATTTAACGGAAGTATAAATAACGGGGTAACCTTTGGGATAACACCAAAAGTAAATTCCTCTTTTGACTTAAATTACAGATCTGGAAAGTTTAATTTCTTCGGAAATTATGGCTTTAATCATGGAAAATATTCAAACAACGGCTTCATAAACAGCAAGGAGTTAAATAATGACAATACGCAGATTTTTGACATGAATTCTAAAAACACGTCTCACTTAGCTAAACTTGGATTTGATTTCAATATTAATGACAAAAACACATTTTCTTTTTATACCAATCAAAATATTTCTCAAGGAAAAGATTTTGGAAATACCAAAGTTGATTACGTTTCGTCGGCTACCAATGACCGCTTCCAATTATTTGACAATAAAAGCAAAAACAACTCTGAAACCTACAATTTTGATTACAAATTAGACTTTAAAAAGGAAGGACATAATTTAGAATTAGAAGTTAATTACAATAAAAATGACAGTCCTGAAAACGCATTGTACACTAATATAAATGGCACTACTAATTCGTTTACAAACGATGTAAAAACGTTGGGAAAAAACACGATAGTAAATCTTGATTATGTAAATCCGCTTTCTGAAACGACAAAATTAGAATTAGGTTTAGAAAGTAGAAATGAAAATACGGACAACAACTTGTTTTTGAATAATGCCTACAACTCTGATTTCACCTACGAAAGAACCTTATATTCAGCGTATGCCACTCTTGGAAAACAATGGAAAAAATGGAATTTTCAGGCAGGAGCACGGTTAGAACGGTACAATGTTGAAGCTTTATTTAGAAAAGTAAGTGAAGTTGATTCGAAGTTTGAAGATGATATTTTAAGCATTTATCCATCGGCTTTTATAACTTACAACCCAAGTGACAATAACTCGTTCAGTTTAAATTACTCTCGGAGAGTGGACAGACCAAGCATATCTCAGGTAAATCCTATTAGAGAATGGAGCACGCCAACGATAGATTCTGAAGGAAATCCGTTTCTCGTTCCTCAATTTACCAATTCATTTGAATTAAATTATACCCGAAAAACTAAAATTGGTTCCATTACTTCGGGAATTTTTTATAGGAGAATTCAAGACGAAATAACACGTGTAATTTTTACGAATCCAAATGATTCCAACAAACAAATTATCTCTTACGATAATTTTGATAACAACAATGCTTATGGTATTGAAGTTTCCGGAAATCTCGATTTCAAAAAATGGTGGAGTGCCAATATCAGTCTTGATGCATACAATAAGAAAACCCAAGGAACAATTGAGGATACGCCGGGGAATTATGAATTTGTAGAAGTCGATATTACAACCTTCAACGCCCGAATAAACAATACATTTAAAGCGACAAAAGACTTGCGTTTTCAATTATTCGGAATGTACAGAGGAAGAGATTTAAGTCTTCAGCTAGACAGAAGCCCAATGTGGAAAATGGATATTGGGGCGAGTTATAACGTATTGAAAGGTAGCGGAACCATCAGTGCGCGATTCAGTGATATTTTCAAAACCATGCGATTTGCTTTTGATGGAGAACGTCCTTACAAAACAAATGGAGAATTCAATTGGGAAAGCAGAACCGTTTATTTAGGTTTTAATTACAGATTTGGAAGCGGAAAAAACAAAGCAGCCGCAAGAAAGCAGAGAGACAAGAACGAAACCCAAGGAGGCGGAGGGCTTTTGTAAAAATTAGTTTTAATAGTTAGTTAGTTGCAAAAAGAAAAACTCGGAGTATGCCAACTCCGAGTTTTTTGATTTCACAAAATTATGCGAATTATAAATATGCCTGTATGGCTTGTATTTCTTCCTCATTTGCGATTTCCCCAACATCAATAATTGCTGATGAATGATAGAAAACAGCTTTTGTTTTTTCTTTTAATAATTCAATATTTGATGAACGCAATCCGCCGCCCGGCATAATTACAATCCTATTATTCGTCTTTTCCACTAATCTAGCCAAAACATCAATACCGTCAACTACATTGGTTTCTTGTCCAGAGGTCAAAATAGTTTTAAAATCACATTCTATTAGAGATTCAAGTGCTTTCAATTTGTTTTTTATTCCATCAAAAGCGCGATGAAATGTGCAAGGCAATGGGTTTGCCAAAGCTACTAATTCCGCATTTTGTAGTTCATTTAAATTACCGTCTTCTTTTAAAATTCCAAAAACAAAACCATCAACCTGAAGTTTTTTGAATGTCAAAATTTCTGATTTCATTTGTTCGAATTCAAAATCAGAATAAATAAAATCCCCACCACGGGGCCGAATCATAACATATAAATCAAGAGCTGTATTTTTACGGACAGCTTTGGTAAGTTCAAAATCTGGCGTTATTCCGCCCTCTTTCATATTGGCACATAATTCTACTCTATCGGCACCATTTTTCTGTGCAATAATCGCCGATTCTAAATTAAAACACGCAATTTCCAGTTGTGCTTTTTTCATTTACTTTAAAAAATAATCGGCATCAATTAATCGATTTCCCATAGCATCATTGACAGCGTAATTGAAACCGCCCTGAATACAATATGAACCATATTCTCCTTTTTTATTTAAAGCAATAAAACCAACTTGAATATCTTTTAAATTTTTATTCCTTTTTTTAGTCAAATTCACTATTCGAGCAACCGCCTCTTCGCAGGCTTTTTGTGGTGATTTCCCTTGTCGCATCAACTCTACCACCAAATGACAGCCTGAAATCCGAATTACTTCTTCTCCATGGCCCGTAGCCGTTGCCGCACCAATTTCGTTATCAACGTACAATCCTGCCCCAATAATTGGAGAGTCCCCTACACGTCCATGCATTTTAAAAGCCATTCCGCTTGTAGTACACGCACCGGAAAGATTACCGTCAACATCCAAAGCAATCATTCCAATGGTATCGTGATTTTCTATATTAGCGATAGGCTTATATTGACTGGTTTTCAACCATTCCTTCCATTCTTTTTCGGATTCTTCCACTAACAAATTTTCTTTTACGAAACCTTGAGACAACGCAAACTGTAAAGCTCCATCACCAACCAACATGACATGCGGCGTTTTCTCCATCACTGCACGAGCCACAGCAATGGGATGTTTGATAAATTCTAAACATGCTACTGAACCAATATTTGCATTTTCATCCATAATGCAAGCATCTAGTGTGACGCGACCATCTCGATCCGGTCTTCCGCCATAGCCCACGCTTCTTTCAGTTGGATCGGCTTCAGGAATTTTTACTCCAGCTTCGACAGCATCTAAGGCTCGACCGTTAGCCCTTAAAACTTCCCAAGCAGCTGCGTTGGCTTGAATTCCAAAATTCCATGTCGAAATCACAATGGGTTTTGTTCCTTTTTTAGATAAAAAATCATTTTCTTTCGCTGGTCTCCCTTCGAATGAATGCAACGCCACAGCTGCTGAAGCAAAAGCTGCTGTTTTCAAAAAATTTCTACGGTTTGTCATTTCGATTGTTTTAGTATTGGCTGCATCTCATTTAAACTATAAATATAAAGGTTCCACTTTAAATAAAAAAACCTGCACAATAATTTGCGCAGGCTTAGAATATCTATAATGGATTAACTGGAATCGACAACCGATTTATTAAACCATTTTTTACCATTTAATGATAGCACTTCCCCAAGTAAAACCACTTCCAAAAGCTGCCAAAACAACCGTATCTCCTGATTTTATTTTGCCTTTTTCCCATGCTTCAGTTAGCGCAATAGGAATTGAAGCTGCGGTAGTATTTCCGTATTTTTGAATATTATTGTACACCTGATCATCGGTCAAGCTGAATTTCTTTTGAATAAATTGTGAAATTCTCAAATTTGCCTGATGCGGAATTAACATATTAATATCTGAAACCTGTAAATTATTTGCCTGCAATCCTTCATTAATTACTTCGCTGAAACGAACCACAGCATTTTTAAATACAAACTGTCCATTCATGTACGGGAAATAACTTTCATCATTTGGATCATTATCCGCCAAAATATCAGTAACCCAACGGCCACCCATTCCTGGAGCTTTTACAATTAATTCTTCGGCATGCTGTCCTTCCGAATGTAAATGAGTCGATAAAATTCCTTTAGTCAAATCTTCTTCTCTGCTCAAAACAGCTGCTCCGGCACCGTCTCCAAAAATTACGGAAACGCCCCTGCCTCGAGAAGTCATATCCAGTCCGGTCGAATGAACCTCAGATCCAATAACCAATATGTTTTTATACATTCCGGTTTTGATATATTGATCTGCCACTGATAACGCATAAATAAAGCCTGAACACTGATTTCTAACATCTAATGCACCAACGGTTCGTAAACCCAAATCACGTTGTACTAAAACTCCAGGGCCAGGAAAATAATAATCAGGACTTAACGTGGCAAAAACTATAAAATCGATATCTTCTTTCGCAATGCCAGAACGTTCAATCGCAATTTTGGCCGCTTTTACACCCATAGAAGTGGTTGTGTCTTCTCCTTTTATAATATGTCTTCGTTCCTGAATTCCTGTTCTTTCCTGAATCCATTCGTCATTGGTGTCTATGATTTTGGATAAATCGTCATTGGTTACTACGTTTTCGGGAACATAATAACCCAATCCTGCTATTTTTGAATGATACATACAATTGTTATTTTATTATAAAAAGAGTTCAAATTTAAAAAATTCTTAAAAATTTGAGCCGACAAATTACTAATTTTTTAGCAATTTACAAGTTTTATGGCTTTTGTCATCCTTTACTGCTTGCTTCAGTACTAAAATTATGACAGAACATAAATCAAAAACATAATAACAAGAAAGCAAACTGAAACCAACGCAAAAGTTAAAAAGAGATATTTATTTCCAAATGTAATAACATTGAATTATTTTAGACCAATTATTGACAATACCAACGCTAATTTAAAATCATTCAAATTATGAAATTAAAAATTCCATTTTTTTTATTTCTTGGACTAAGCTTAACCACTTTTGCACAAGAAAACTTAACCTATCAAAAACCATCTCAATCCATATTGGATTTGGCGGATTATGAAAGAGCGCCTTCGGTATCGATGGATACCAAAAAAGAATACATGCTGTTGACGTATAGAAATACCTATAAATCATTGGACGATTTAAACCAAGAAGAACTTCGTTTGGGCGGATTGCGAATTAATCCAATTACGAATATTTCAAGTACAGTTACGTATGTGAACAACCTGAAATTACGTAAAATAAAAGACAAAAATGAAGTACAGGTTGCAGGTTTGCCAACGAATCCTCGCATCAGTAATATTGCTTGGTCACCAAATGATAAAAAAATCTCATTTTCCCACACCACAGCTTCAGGTGTTGAACTTTGGTTTATCGATGTTGCTTCGGCGAAAGCCACAAAATTAACAGAAGCGACAGTTAATGCTAACATAGGAAGTCCGTTCAGCTGGATGAATGACAACGAAACTATTTTGGTGAAAATGTTACCAAAAAACAGAGCGGCGCTTTTGGATGCCAAAAAAGATTTGCCAAACGGTCCTATAATTTCGAATGCTGATGGTGCGAAATCCCAAAACAGAACGTATCCGGACATGTTGAAAAACAAGAATGATGAAATCAATTTTGAAAACATCATGACTTCTGAATTGTACAAAGTAAACTTGAACGGAACAACAACTTTATTCAAAAAAGCCGATATGTACGCCGGAGAAAGCTTTTCCCCGGATGGTAATTATTTGATGGTGACTACGATTCAAAAACCATTTTCATACATTGTTCCATTAAGTCGTTTTCCATCAAAATCTGTTATTTATGACATGGCTGGTAACGAAGTGAAAGTGGTTAATGAAGTACCGCTTACTGAGATTATCCCTAAAGGATTTATGGCAGTTCGAAAAGGAAAAAGAAACATGAGCTGGAGAACAGACAAACCGGCAACATTAGTGTATGCTGAAGCTTTAGATGGTGGTGATCCTGCAAACAAAGTGGAATTCAGAGATGAAGTTTTTCTTTGGAGCGCACCGTTTGATGGAGCAGCTACTTCATTGGTAAAAACTCCGCAACGCTACGATCAAATCATTTGGGGAAATGACAACACCGCCATAATTACAGATGAATGGTATGATACGCGTAATACCAAAACGTATGTAATCAATCCCTCGAATCCAAGTCAGGCGCCAAAAGTAATTTTCGACAGAAACTCACAGGATGTGTATGCGGATCCGGGAAATTTCGAAACTAGAAAAAACCAATACAACAGGTATGTTTTGGCGATCGAAAATGACAATGCGTATCTTATTGGGGACGGATTCACTAAAAACGGTCAATTTCCGTTTATCAGTGAATTTAATTTGAAAAACTTTCAAGCAAAACGTTTGTATACCTCAACGTACAACGATAAAAAGGAAGACGTTTTGGAGATTGAAGACTACAAAAAAGGAACTGTTTTAGTCCAAATCCAGTCTAAAAATGAATACCCTAATTATTACCTTAGAAATATCAAACAAAAAAATAAACTGACACCAATTACCTCGTTCAAAAATCCTTTTGAAAGTATCAAAAACGTGAGTAAGGAAGTGATAAAATACAAACGTAAAGATGGTGTTGAATTATCCGGAACTTTGTATTTACCAGTTGGTTATGACAAAGCAAAAAAAGAGAAAATGCCCTTATTGATTTGGGCATATCCAGCAGAATACAAAGACAAAAATTCAGCGGGACAAAGTACACAAAATCCGAATGAATTCACGTTTCCCAGTTATGGTTCGTTCGTATATTGGGTAACCAAAGGCTACGTGGTTCTTGATGACGCTGCTTTTCCCATTGTTGGTGAAGGAACAACGGAGCCCAATGATAATTTCATGACCCAATTAGTAGACAATGCAGAAGCCGCCATCAATGCCGTGGATGCTTTAGGATACATCAACAGAAAAAAAGTAGCTGTTGGAGGTCACTCCTATGGTGCTTTTATGACTGCTAATTTATTGACGCATTCTAATCTTTTTGCCTGTGGAATCGCTCGAAGTGGTGCTTACAACAGAACGTTAACTCCTTTTGGTTTCCAAACAGAACAACGCAATTACTGGGAAACTCCTGAAGTGTACAACACGATGTCGCCATTCATGAATGCAGATAAAATGAAAACGCCAATGCTTTTAGTGCACGGTGAAGCCGATAATAATCCGGGTACTTTCACTTTGCAAACCGAACGTTATTTTCAAGCTTTGAAAGGTTTAGGCGCACCGGCAAGAATGGTAATTCTTCCAAAAGAAGCGCATGGTTATGTCGCCAAAGAGAATATTTTACATTTACTTTGGGAACAAGATCAGTTCTTAGAAAAGTATTTGAAGAATTAACGCTGAAAGTAGTGATCAGTGACCAGTTAAGAAGTGGTCAGAAAGCTGAACATAGAACAAAACCCCAAATTCACTTTGATTTTGGGGTTCTTGTTTTTTACTACTTTTATAAAAGTTGAAAACGACTTCTACTTTTGATAGCTATCAGAACTGAAAATCACTGAATACTGAGCACTGTTTCCTGAATTCTTATCATCAGGATAACATCAAATATACCTCTTGATTTAATGCTAATTCCGAATCGTGTTCGAAAAAAATCGCTCTTCTTTCAAAAGCTGCTTTGACTAAATAATGACTTCCTTTGAAATAACATTGTTTCACGACTGCTTTCATAATGGCGTTGTCCACCACTTTCAATTGATGCGGATACAACAAAAGCGAGGCATCTTCGTCATCTTCAAGTGCTATTAACTGAGACAATTTTAACTCATTTACTTCCCCAAAAAGTGAAGCAATATATTTGTTAGCGGGGTTTTCATACAAGGATTTGGAATCACCTTTTGCTACTACTTTTCCGTTTTGAACCACTATAGTTTCATCCGAAAACGACAAAGCATCAGTACTGTCATGTGTGGCAATAATGCAGGTTACGCCTTTATCTTTTAAGTAACGGAATAAATTGCGACGCAAAGAATTCTTTCGGAAAGAATCAATTTGACTAAAAGGCTCATCCAGCAAAATAATTTCTGGTTCCAAAGCTAAAACTCTTGCCAAGGCTACTCGCTGCTGTTGTCCACCACTCAGGAATTTTGCTTTTACTTTTGCGAAAGCGGTCATTTCGACCATTTCCAACAATTCTTGAACGCGGGCTTTCTTTAGTTCAGGATACATATTCGACAAGAACTTACCGACATTTTCTTCAACGGTTATGTACGGCATCAAATCGAAGTCCTGCGCTAAATATTTAATGTAATCTTCTCCGGGAACCAGATTGTATTTGGGTCCCAAAATGGGTTTATCATTATAGCTAATTGCTCCAGTATCCAAATCATACAATCCGTAAATCAGTTTTAGCAAGGTACTTTTACCGCAACCGCTTTCGCCAATAATAGCAGTATTTTGGCCTTTAGCAATCGTAAAACTTACATTTTCAATAACGGGGGTTTCAGTGTAAGTAAAGGAAATATCTTTTATCTCGAGCATCATCTTTTTTTAGAGCTACAAATTTACAATGTTTAATTCTAATTTAGACACAAAAAAAGGCTGCTTCTTGATGAAACAGCCTTAGTTTTTATGGTATTTTTTGCTTAGTTTTTCACTTCAGCTTCTGCATCTTTAATCATTTTATCGTTTGCAGTGATAGCAAATTCAACACGACGGTTTTGGCTTCTGCCCTCAACCGATTCATTAGAAGCAATTGGATCAGCAATTCCTAAACCAGTAACTTGAAACCTACTTGAAGAAACACCTTTGCTAGCTAAATAATTTTTAACTGCCGCTGCTCTTGCTGCTGAAAGTTTCAAATTGTAAGCCGCTGCACCCGTATTATCAGTATATCCGTAAATTGTGATATCAGTATCAGGGTATTCCGCGAAAACTGGAACTAATTTATCCAAATTTGCTTTTGCACCAGCAGTCAAAGAAGACTTGTTGGTATCAAAGCGCACTGCATTTTCATTTAAAACTAATTTGATTCCTTCTCCAATACGAACCACTTCAGCTCCTGGAAGAACAGCATCAATTTCTCTTGCTTGTTTATCCATTTTGTTACCAATAACTCCACCGGCAACTCCACCAATAACACCACCCAGTACTGCGCCCATTGCACCTTTTCCACCTTTTCCAAGATTGTTTCCAAGAACACCTCCAAGTACAGCTCCGGCAACTGCACCGATTCCTGCTCCTCTCTGTGTTTTATTTGTATTTTTCACAGCCTCACAGCTAGTAAACATTGAACCTATAACCATTATTGTTGCTATTGCAACTATCGAAATCTTTTTCATATCTTTTTTTTTACTTATTAATTAACTTTTTGAAACTGATACACAACGTCAGTCATTTTTCCACCTACATTAATTTTATCTATCAATTGAAAAGAAGATTCTGTTTGATTGGCTACATTTAAAACATATCCTTCTCTAACTTTTCTAGCTTTTTCTCCAGCATTAAGTACTTTAAGTACAAATTGCCCCTCTTTATTAATAAACCATGTAATTGGTGAGCTGAATGTCATACAATTCGCTT
Source organism: Flavobacterium sp. DSR3-2 (assembly GCF_049896525.1). Lineage (NCBI taxonomy): Bacteria > Pseudomonadati > Bacteroidota > Flavobacteriia > Flavobacteriales > Flavobacteriaceae > Flavobacterium > Flavobacterium sp. DSR3-2. Next base: position 115,070 of record NZ_JAFCUM010000010.1, on the reverse strand, counting down.
TTGTCAAAGCCATAGTTCCTTTATTGTTATTCGAAACAAACTTCCAATTACTTCCTACGAAACATTCTGAATCTGCAATTTGAAAAGTATTCACTTTTACATATTGTGAACCTGGGTAGGTTACAGAACTAATAACCCAATTTCCTTTAATAGCAACCTGAGATTTTCTATCTGTGTTTGTACCTGTCGCTGACGTAGACTTACATGCGAACATCAGAACCGCTAGCGTGCACAATAAAATAACTTTTTTCATTTTCTTAAATTTAATGAATTAATACTTACACAAAGATACAATTGGATCTAACAAGTTTGTTTCAGAATTAAATTATTTTATATCATAATTAACGCTTGCGACAATTTGTCACTACATTTATAATTGGTATTCTATTTGAAAGGCTTATGGATATTCAAATAAACTAAAAAAAATCAAAATATGACAACAGGTAAAATTAATGTTTCGGTAGAAAACATCTTTCCCTTAATCAAGAAATTCTTATACAGCGATCACGAAATTTTCTTGCGTGAATTAATTTCTAACGGAACAGATGCGACACTCAAATTAAAGCATTTAACAAGCATTGGTGAAGCCAAAGTAGAATACGGAAACCCAATCATCGAGGTGAAAATCGATAAGGAAGGCAAGAAACTGCACATCATCGATCAAGGTTTGGGAATGACTGCTGATGAAGTAGAAAAATACATCAACGAAGTGGCGTTTTCTGGTGCTGAAGAATTTTTGGATAAATACAAAGATTCAGCTAAAGATTCTGGAATTATTGGCCATTTTGGTCTTGGTTTCTATTCAGCTTTTATGGTAGCCGAAAAAGTGGAAATCATCACTAAATCATTCAAAGATGAACCTGCTGCACATTGGACTTGTGATGGTAGTCCGGAATTTACCTTGGAGCCTGCTGACAAAACTACTCGCGGAACAGAAATTATCTTGCATATTGCTGAAGATTCTCTGGAATTCTTAGAAGATTCCAAAATAAATCAGCTTCTTAATAAGTACAATAAGTTCATGCCTATTCCAATTAAATTTGGAACTAAAACGGAGAAAATTGAACAAAAAAAGGGTGAAGAAGTTGCTGTAGAAGATAAAGACAAAACTTTTACTGAAGTAGAAGTTGACAACATCATCAACAACCCAAATCCAGCTTGGACGAAACAGCCAACTGAATTATCAGATGCTGATTACAAGGATTTCTACAGAGAAGTATATCCAATGCAGTTTGAAGAACCGTTATTCCACATTCATTTAAATGTTGATTATCCGTTTAACTTAACCGGTATTTTGTATTTCCCAAAATTAGGTTCTGATCTACAAATTCAGAAAGACAAAATCCAATTGTACCAAAATCAGGTGTACGTTACGGATAATGTAGAAGGAATTGTTCCTGAATTTTTGACTATGTTAAAAGGAGTTATAGACTCACCGGACATTCCGTTGAACGTTTCTCGTTCTGGATTGCAGGCGGATGCTGCGGTGAAGAAAATTTCCAATTACATCACCCGTAAAGTAGCCGATAAATTAAAATCCTTATTTACTGAAAACCGTGAAGATTTTGAGCAAAAATGGAACGACATCAAAATAGTTTTAGAATACGGAATGCTTTCCGAAGATAAATTCTACGAAAAAGCAGGAGCGTTTGTATTGTATCCAACAGTTGATGGAAAATATTACACGCTGGAAGAATTAAAAGAAAATCTTGCTGCGAATCAAACGGATAAAGACGGGAAATTAGTGGTTTTATACGCTGGAAACAAAGAAGCACAACACTCTTATATCGAAATTGCAAAAGACAAAGGATATGAGGTATTAGTGCTTGATTCTCCAATTATCTCGCATTTAATTCAAAAAATTGAAGGCGACAACAGCAACATGACTTTTGTACGTGTGGATTCAGATCACATTGATAATTTAATCAAGAAAGAGGAAACGACTATTTCTAAATTATCCGAAGAAGAGCAGACCAACTTGAAAACTGTTTTAGAAGCCATTGTTCCTAAACAAACGTATTCCGTACAACTGGAAGCTTTAGACAGCAATGCTTCACCATTTATCATCACGCAACCGGAATTCATGCGTAGAATGAAAGAAATGAGTCAGTCTGGCGGCGGTGGAATGTTTGGAATGGGAAATATGCCGGAAATGTACAATTTAGTAGTAAATACTAATTCTGAATTGGCAACCAGCATTCTAAACAACAAAGACAAAGACGCTCAGGAAAGTTTGGTCAAACAAGCACTTGACTTAGCTAAATTATCACAAAACCTATTAAAAGGAGAAGCATTGACTGCTTTCGTGAAAAGAAGTTTTGAGTTGATTAAATAAACAGAGAAACCATTTTATGAAGTAAGTGTGAATCTCCTATTCTAAACTTGCTTCGGAATATCCAAAATATTAAAGCTGTCCAACCTTGGGCAGCTTTTTTTTTGGAGCAAAACGATTGTTTTCCAGAATCACTTTCGTCCCGCTATGCGCTACAATCTTTGCTTTTAGCTCACGCCAAAGCAAAGGATTTCCACTCCTATCGGGGCTATTTACAGCTTTTTAAGGTTATAAGTTCGTTTAGCAAAAGGACTAACCAATTGATAATTTGTAAAGGATTATTTATATATTTGTATTTAAACCGCTATTTAATAGCGACAATCTACCCAATTTTGGGTGCATACTGGCTATAGAGTAACGGGTATATACAAGTTATGGGTTACTTTAAAGGACAGACGATACATATGAGAAAAAATATATTGATTCTAATTTTGGCTTTCTTACTTTTTGCTTGTAATTCACAGACCGAAAAGAAAACAACGATAATTAAAACTGCTGACAGTTCTGCGGTGGTATTGGTTAATAAGAAATCAGAAAAATTCGTTCCTGAAACAAAGGGAACTGTAAAATTTGACACAATAATAGCCGACAGGAAGATACAAATTATTATTAAAAGAACAGACCTTGACAGTCACGTAATCAATGAATATGAAGAAGATGGTAACAAGCAAATTGACAAATACAGAGACGCTGAAATATCTCTGACAATTAAACAAAATTCGCAAAAACTTTTAGACACTATATTTACAAAAAAACAGTTTTCGAAATATGCTGACAAAGGATTTATGGACATTGCAATTTTTCATAATTATTGGTTTAACAAGTTAGACAAAGAAAAAATTGAACTTTTTGGAGTAATTACGGAACCAGAAACCGACTATACAATGGACTTTTATCATTATTTTGATTTGACAAAAAGAAAACTAACTTTTGTTCAAAAAACTGAAGAAGATGAAGACTAAAAAAGCAACCCATAACAGTTAGGGTTTCGTTGCGTGCGCAGCACCAACAATGAAAACCGATCGCGCCGATATACCATAATTAGTTAGCGCAGTTTTGCAAACTGTGCCCATAATAGTGAGCAAACAATACAAATAATACAAAAAATGTCTACAAAGTATCAAGCCACAACAACCGAAGACGCTTATTTTATTACTATTACTACAATGGGTTGGGTAGATATTTTTACACGATTAAATCAAAAACAAATTATTATACAAGCGTTACACTATTGTCAAGATCAAAAGGACTTAGAAATCTACGGATATTGTATTATGCACAGCCATATTCATCTGCTTTGCAAAGCAACAAACGGTTTTATACTATCCGATGTCATGCGCGATTTTAAAAAATATACATCTAAAAAAATTATATAGGCTATTATTGAACAACCGGAAAGCAGGAGAGAATGGATGTTGGATTATTTTAAAAAAGCTCGTCAGCATTTAAAACAAGAACAACAATACAAAGTTTGGCAAAACGGCTATCATGCAGAACATATTTACAGCAATAAATTTATTAGACAAAAAATGGATTACATACACAACAATCCTGTAAATGAAAAAATTGTAACGATGACGGAAGATTATTATTTCAGTTCTGCAAGAAATTATGCTGCATTAGAAAATGAATTAGAGGTGGTTTTATTAGATTTATTTTAGTTGCCAATTGAAATGGGCACAGTTTGCAAAACTGCGCTAACGATTGTCTTTAAATAAGAACAATCGGAAAAAGCAAATCCACAATTTAAAATTTCAAAATAAGAATCGTAAAACATATTTAATTGATCATTGGAATAGACACGGATTGCAAATCCGCGCTGACGGGGTATTGACAGCATTTTATTGTTATAACTTCGTTTAGCAAAAAGAATAATTAAGTAATAATTTGTAAAGAATTATTTATATATTTGAAATACAGTAAAGTCTGTAGTTTATCATACCTATATACCCAAAATTGGCTGACTTTGCATGATTCTATCATAAATATAAGCAAGTTGTAAAACATTTAAACAAACATTAAAAATGAAAATATTTATTTCAGCCATCTCATTTTTTCTATTATTTGAAACATATGCCCAAAATCAAAAAGCTGTAAACTGGATTAATGAAAATGCAATTAAAATTGAAGATGCAAATCCAGATACGAACCTTACTATATTCAGTAATAACATCCCTCAAAAGTTTGCTGATGCAAAAATATTCGGATTCGGAGAAACTACTCATCAAGGAAAAGAATTTTTCGATATAAAGGCTAAATTCTTCAAATATCTGGTTGAAAACCAAGGCATCAAAGTGTTTATTATTGAGGATTCATACACTTCAGAAGCTGGAATAAATGAATGGATTAGTGGTGGAAAAGGAAATGCAGAAACTATTGCCAACAATTTTAGCATCGGATTTTGGTATTGCAAAGAAGTGGTCAATCTTTTGGAATGGATGAGAAATTATAACCTTAATAAAACTAAGGACGAGCAAATTCGTTTTTATGGTATGGACATTCAAGACGTGAAAAAAATCAATCAGGAAATACAAAATTTAGTAAAAAAATATAATATTCCTATAAGTGAAGAACTTCTTTTAGTAGTTGACAATTGTGTAGAAAAAGAAGTGAAATACTCTGGAAAAACTGATTGGGCAGACATTCAAATTCCTAAGCTAAATAAAATTGAGAGTATTTTATTTGATTTTAGAAAAGGTATTAAAAACGAGAATATTTATGAGTTCAATTTAGCAATAAGAGCCTTGAATTATTTATCAAAATATACTTACTATGTACAAAATCATCATAGTCAAGATAGAGATTTGCTAATGTTTGAAAATGCTAAATGGATAGTAGAAAATAAATCAAAAAATGGAAAAGCTTTTATTTGGGCTCATAACGAACATATTAATAATAAGCAAGCTGGAAATTATAGCGGACGAAACATTTATAATTTAGGCAGACATTTGAAAGAATATTATAAAAACGATTATTATAGTGTTGGGTTTGACTTTGGCACCGGTACATTAGCTGGTTATTTTTCCAACAAGGACGAAAAACCCAGTTGGAAAAAATTTGAATTAAGTGAACCATTTACCAAAACTTATGCCGAAACACTTATTGAAGCAAAGGACGAAATTTACTTTATTGATATGTCTAAAGCTTTGGATGGTAATTCCTCCAATTTCTTTAAAGGGAAAAATAAACAACTAGTTGCAGGTGGTGGAGGTTTCAATTTCAAAAATAATCATCTTTATCAAAAAAAGTTTTCAGAAATGTACGATGGATTAATCTTTGTAAAAAATATTACACTTCCAACTAATATTTTGATTACGAAATAAACGTTTTACAATAGGCATTACAACGGCTTTTGGGCAATTAACTTATACTATTGTTGGTTCTGTATTTAGGATAATTTGGCAAACCCAATCGCCCCAACTAGCGCGAGCATCCCGCTCGTACACATTCTCAAGAGTAAAAAACTATAAATTGTTATCGGCACGAGCGGGACATTAGCGATAGTAATGAGTTAAAAGCGATATTTCTCTTCTGTGTGTGGATTTAAATCTGATTGATAGTTTATAAACATTTGGCGTAGCACCTCATTAAATATGATACAGCACAATTGAAAAATAAATGGGCATTCCAAAAGTAATGTTAAAAGGAAACGTTACCGCTAAAGCCATGGGTAAAAAGATCCCTGGATTCGCCTTTGGAACGGCGATTTTCATCGCGGCCGGAACGGCAATATAAGAAGCACTCGCCGCCAGGACAGCAAAAATAAAACGATTCCCAACATCATTGGTAACGAATTGACTTAAAAAAGCAACAATACACCCGTTTAGCAATGGGAAAACAACAGCAAAAAAGACGCTAAACCAGCCACTTTTGAAAAAATCATTTAATTTTCGTCCACTAACAATTCCCATATCCAATAAAAATAAAGCCAAGAACCCTTTAAAAATATCAGTAGTAAATGGCTTAATTCCTAAAGCCTGTTGCTCACTGGCCAAAAACCCGATAACCAAACTTCCAAGAATTAAGAGTACGCTTCCGTTGGTAAACGAGTGTTTAACAATCGTACTCATTTTAGTTTTCTGAACTTTTTCCTTACTAAATAATCGGATTAAAATTACTCCAATAATGATTGCAGGGGCTTCCATCAGCGCCATAACAGCAACCATGTGGCCGCTAAAATTGTAATTTTGAATTTCTAAGAAAGAGATGGCCGTTACAAAAGTAACTGCACTCACAGATCCATAAGCGGCGGCTATGGCACCGGAATTCTCAATGCTGTACCTTTTCTTTAAAATAAAAAATGTATAGAATGGAATTAATACCGCAATCAATACCCCAAAAACAATAGACCAAAGTATGTCAACAGTAAAGTGACTGTGCGCTAGTTCCTGTCCGCCTTTAAAACCAATGGAAAAAAGCAGGTACAGCGATATAAATTTAGAGGTATTCTCGGGAATTTCTAAGTCACTTTTTACGTAGACTGCTATAATTCCCAACACAAAAAACAATAAGGCTGGATTAGTTAAATTATCCAGTAATAAACTAAGATTCATATTTTAATTATTTTAAAATTATTTTAAACATTTTGATTATCTTATCTTTTCAAATCGCAATCTTTTTCCTTTTATATCTGTCTTTACAAGTCCTTTTTCATACACCAAATTTCCATTTACAAAAGTTGAATTGATGCTACTTGTAAAAACCTGCCCTAAAAAAGGAGACCACTTGCATTTATATAAAAGAGAATCTGTAGTTACTTCCTGTTTTTTACTTAAATCGACTAAAACTAAATCGGCAAAATAGCCCTCCCTTAAATAGCCTCGTTCTTTTATTCTGTATATTTCGGCTACGTTATGGCTCATTTTTTCCACTACTTTCTCTAAAGGAATTTCGCCGCGATGAAATAATTCTAACAGTGCTAAAAGAGCATGTTGCACTAATGGTCCGCCTGAAAGTGCCTGAAAATAATTCCCTGCTTTTTCGGCAATAGTATGGGGAGCATGATCCGTTGCAATAATATCTATTGAGTTATTGAGCAAATACTGCAGTAAACCTTTTCTATCTTGCTCTGTTTTTATGGAGGGATTCCATTTGATTTTGGAGCCCAGTCTATCATAATCGGCGTCTGAAAACCAAAGATGATGGACACAAGCCTCGGCGGTGATTCGTTTATCTCGAATAGGTATTGTATTATCAAATAATTTGGCTTCCGCCAAAGTTGAGATATGAAATAAATGTAAGCGAGTGTGGTATTTTTCAGCAATAGAAAGTACTCTTTTGGTAGCTTTTAGGCAAACTTCCTCATCCCGAATAAGGGAATGATAAAAAAAAGGAATTTCAGTTCCGTAAAGTCGTTTATAATCCTCCGTGTTCTTTTTTATCAGTGAATCATCTTCGCTGTGCAAAGCCACCAACGTGTCGGTTCTTGAAAAAAGTTGCTCCAAAAATGCTGGATAATTGGCTAAAATCCCCTCATCATTATTAAAATAAAGCCCATCATCCGTAATTCCACATACATTTTCGGTATTTGTTTTTAAAGCTTCTTCCAAGTTATGCTTAGAAATTCCCATAAAAAATGAATAATTAGCAATTGATTTTTCAGCCGCCATCGAGTATTTTTCTTCTAATAACTCTTGAGTCAGCGTATTGGGAATCGTGTTGGGCATATCCATAAAGGAGGTGATGCCACCAGCCACAGCTGCCGCAGATTCCGAGAAAAGAGAGCCTTTATGAGTTAGTCCGGGATCTCTAAAATGAACTTGATCATCAACCACGCCTGGAAACAGATAAAGTCCAGTTGCGTCAATTTCAATTATTTTTTTAGCTGGGTTTACGACAATCGATGGAGCTATCTTTTCAATTCTTTCTGCTGATATCAACACATCCAAAACACGTATTTGACCTTCGTTAACTACAGTTGCGTTTCTTATAATAGTATCCATATTTTATTTTTGCGTGGCTCTTTTTAACCGGTCATTTATCGTTTTGCCTAAGCCAATATCTGGAAATCGTTCCGCTATAATGCAGTCGAGATGGCAATTATCCAATCGATGCAAAGCAGCATACAATTGTGAAGCTGCTTCTGCTAGATTTCCTGTTGAAGATAAAATTTCCTGTTGAACAATTTTTGGATCATCAATTCCTTTTTGGAATACTAGAACTCCTATTTTCTGATCCGGGAACGTTATCAGCTTCTTCTTCACATCAGCTGTCAAAAAAGTCGATGTCAAAGGCGCATAGTGCTTAGAAAACATTCCTGGTGCCGCTGGAGCGATATCATCATGGGTAATTATTTTTACCGATCCTACAATTGCTTCAATATCCTCTATTGCCAAAGAACCCAAGCGATATAAAATAGGCTCTCCGTTTTCAAATCCTATGATGGTCGATTCTATTCCCCTTTGACAAGCTCCTCCATCCAAAACCATTGGCAACACCTCTTCAAAATAGCCGGCGACATGTGTTGCCGTAGTGGGACTAATAGAGCCAAAAGGATTAGCGCTTGGAGCCGCGAGAGGATAGGCTATTTGATTCAATAGTGCTAAGGCTACAGGGTGATTTGGAACTCTGACTGCTACTGTATCTTTACCAGAGGTAACTAAATCCGGAATGGCAATTTGCTTTTTTAAAACCAAAGTTAAAGGTCCCGGCCAAAAAGTTTTCGCTAACAAGGCAGCTTTTTCAGGAATGTCTCTCGCTATTTCAGAAAGAGAAGCTGCCGATTTTATGTGAACAATTAATGGATTAAAAAATGGTCGTTTTTTCATAGCAAATATGCGCTCTACCGCCTTCGAACTGTAAATGTTGGCGGCTAAACCATAAACCGTTTCGGTAGGAATTCCTATGATTTGCTCCTGATTTAAAAGCGCAACAGCTTTTGGAATCGAACTACTGATTATATTCATATTTTAAGGGTTACAGGAATCGCAGAATCCTGGTTCTTCGGTTATTTTTTGATGGGGATGCATTTTTTCAGAACTAAAAAAGCACTTTTTACAACTGTAAATAAAACTCAAGGTAGATCGCGTGGGCGCTGAACACCAGGAACAAGGTAAGCCCTGTTTCATATCTGTCACACTAAAACCTGGAGTTTTACAACTGGGACATTCGGTTTTTATAATTTCCAATAATTTTTGTGCCGCTACTTTTATCACACCCATACGAGTGGGGTTGTACAGGGCACGCATATCGGTTTCGGCATAAACACTACCATATACGTTCATAAGGTGCTGAAAAGTATCCTCCAATTGACTCATGACAGTAATCCCTTTACTTATCGCAGTACAGTCCTCCGCCTCGGTTCTCAAAATTATGGCATGGCTGGGAAATCGAATCCTGTTTGCAAAATCCAAGAGCATTTCTTTAGTAAGGATTTTTTCTCCATAAAAATTAGTCTCCAAACTGAGTTCTCTGGCAATGATTTCTAAGTCGTTTTTTTTATCGATAAAAATTAAAAACTCATCATCGGCCTGCGCAAAAAAAATAGAAGGATGTGACCCAAAGGAACCTTCACTGGCTATTCCTAAATCGCAATCAAATTCTTCCATTGCCGCCATGCATTTAGCTTTAACCGTTTCTAATGCCGTGTTTTTTCGCTCCACTTCGCCTGAAAAAGTGCCAAAAATATCCGAATCATACTTTTCAGGAACAAAACAGTGAACATCTAAACCTTTTTCAAAAATTGGAGCAATCACCTGTTCTTTGTGATGTTTAGTTGCAATAAGCAATTTCCTGTCTTTAAACATCCACTTCTGTTTTGCTTTTGGGTAGGAGTACTATTTGAATCACACCTTCAATTTTTAGCTCCATATTTTTTAAGGATGCTTCGCTGATGAGATCTTTGATATAATCTGAGGCCTCAGAAAGAGTTTCGAGCCTTGTTTTTGAATGCGAACTGTCTTCTTCAAATCGAATTTGATTACTAAATTTTTCTAAATTATGATAATTAATCTTATTATTGATTAACGAAAACAGTACTTTACCGGCTTCTGATGGTGCGAATTGACCTTCAACTAGCTTAAATTGATATTCTTTTTCCATAGCTATTTTATAATAATTTTTGAATTTTTGGTAATTTGTAAGTAGTAAAAAATATTCCGATTCCCAAAAACAAAGTAAAAAAGATGTTTTTAGGCTCAAGGAGAGTCAAGAGGATTCCACAGATGAGCCATATCGCTCCAATGAACAAACTAATATTTTTATTTTTCATAATAATTATTTTTTTTTCTTTAGCGAAAAGACTAGCAAAAACCTACTCCTATTAAATTCTTTCCCTATTTAATAAAATATCCTTTCTCAAATAAATAGTGGCTAAATCATTTTTTATTGACCCTGACCCAATGAAAATGCAATTTTACCATCAAACTTATATAAATTTTCAGTTTTGATACTATCAATATCCGCGTCTATAAATTGCTGTAACAATTGAATAATTTCATTCTTACTAACTCTTTTGCCATCCTCAGCTTTAAAACGACATCTCCAGTGATCCGTACAAAATGTTTGTTTAAATCCTTCTGGCCAAACTTTAATTCCTCTATTGGTAATCATATTCAGTTTTAAGTTAACAGTTCCTATATTTTTAAGCATCTCTGCTAATACATCAGGTTCAGTTCCATTCCAATGCACAAAAACATCATGACCGACCAATTCTTTTTTAGCAGCTGGTCTTTTCTTATATTTTGGTAGATGTAGCGGTTGACCATTTTTATAATCTACCGCAGCAAGCTGTTTCGGTTTTTGCCCTAAATTTAAGATAACTGCATCCGCAAATTCTGCAGTTCCAACTTTTAAACTACTTACCCCTTCTTTAAATATATCGTACGTATGGATACCGTCTTCAAGAGTTTTTAACCATGCGTTCTGTATTTTACTGGCTACCTCGTTTTGCCCCATGTGATTTAACATCATTACTGCTCCTTGTAACAATCCCGACGGATTCGCTACATTTTGTCCAGCCCTTCTCGGTGCTGATCCGTGAATAGCCTCAAACATGGCACATTCTTCCCCAATATTAGCTGAACCTGCCAATCCCACAGAGCCTGCAATTTGCGCGGCAATATCTGAAATCACATCTCCATATAAATTTAAAGTCACTATGACATCGAAATTTTCGGGTGTATCACTCATTTTCGCGGCACCAATATCAATAATCCAGTGCTCGTTTTCAATTTCAGGATATTCTTTAGCTAACTCATCAAACACTTCATGGAATAATCCGTCAGTTTGCTTCATAATATTGTCTTTCGTGAAACAAGTCACTTTTTTTCTCCCATACTGTTTGGCATATTCAAAAGCATAGCGAACAATTTTTTCACACCCGGGACGGCTGATAATTTTTAGGCATTGGATAACCTCATCAGTTTGTTGATGTTCGATACCAGCATATAGATCTTCTTCATTTTCACGAATTATGACAATATCCATTTTAGGGTGCTTTGTTTCCACAAAAGGATGCAAACTCATACATGGTCTAACATTAGAATACAATCCTAAGAATTTTCTGGTTGTAACATTCAGACTTTTGTAGCCCCCGCCTTGAGGAGTCGTTATCGGAGCTTTAAGAAAAACTTTATTATTAATTATCGTTTCCCAAGACGATTTTTCGATTCCGGACGTATTACCTTTTAAATACACTTTTTCACCAACTTCAATTTCATCAAATTCTAGCTGCGCTCCCGCAGCTTTGATGATTTTCAGAGTAGCATCCATGATTTCAGGCCCTATTCCGTCTCCTTTCGCGATTGTTATTCTTTGCATATCTTTATTATTTATTTTCTTCAAAGGTAAAATGAGCTATCCATAAATTTTTATTTATATTTGTAATGATAAACATTAAAATTATTTATGAATTACACGCTCCACCAACTACAGGTATTTCTAAAAATTACGCAAAATAAAAGTATCACTAAGGCGGCAATAGAACTGCATCTTACCCAGCCCGCAGTATCTATACAGTTAAGGAATTTTCAAGACCAATTTGATGTTCCACTCACAGAAGTAATTGGACGGAAATTATACGTAACCGATTTTGGGAAAGAAATTGCTATTGCTGCGGAAAAAATATTAAACGAAGTGCATGCGATTAATTTTAAAACAATGGCATTTAAAGGACAACTGACCGGAAGATTGAAAATTTCCGTTGTATCAACCGGCAAATATGTAATACCTTATTTCTTATCTGACTTTCTAAAACAAAATCAAGGTGTCGAATTACTACTTGATGTAACCAATAAAACAAAAGTGTTAAAAAATTTAGAAAATAATGAAGTAGATTTTTCTTTAGTTTCCGTTCTACCAGAAACCTTACAAATTGAAAAAATAGAATTGATGCCCAATACTCTTTACCTTGTTGCCAACATTGATCAGCAAATAGGGAATGAAATTCAGGATAAAAAAATCATTGAAAATTTACCAATAATTTATCGCGAGCAAGGGTCTGGAACCAGATATATAATGGAAAAATTTATAGAGTATAACCAGCTAACGGTTCCAAAAAAAATGGTACTCACCTCAAACGAAGCGGTAAAGCAAGCAGTATTGGCAGGACTTGGATGTTCTATAATGCCCATAATTGGTATAAAAAACGAACTCAATAACGGCAGCCTGCAAATCATTCCAGTCAAAGGCTTACCTATTGAATCCAACTGGAATTTAATCTGGCTAAAAGGCAAGAAATTTTCACCTGTAGCAAAAGCGTATATCAAATTTATTGAACTAGAAAAAACGAGAATTATCGAGCAAAAATTTAACTGGATTATGTAATAAATTACTTTAATCATTACAGGAACAAACATAAACCTTGAACAAAATGATTTTGCAGATGGAAACTCTGGCATTTTTTTTAGTTTACACTATTGTATTACCGTCTTAAAAACGCTTTTGATTATTGTACACTTGGCAAAATAACAAAACAGTCACAAAATCTCGCTTACCGTTGAAAATTCTCTATTTTTCTGTTTTTTATGTAAGATCATTTTCGTTCTTATAAATAGTTCCCTCTACAGTTTTATAGGCTTTCAGATATTCAATTACCTCAACTTCAGCAGTTGTAATTTCAAAATTATCGGAATAATGATTTATCACCCAGTGATAGAAAACTCCTTTTAACTCTTACTTTGCAATTTTGCTTTTTGTCTAAAGCGAGACAATTCCTTTCATAAGACAACTACTTTTTCCTTTACGATTTTTAGCTTCCCTTTTTTGTATTGTAACAAGTTATAAATTTCAAGAAGATCCATTTCTTCAACTTGTTGAATCAGAATTGTCAAATTAAAAGAATTGTCAACTAATGATAAAAATAATCCAGATTGATCTAATGATTCTTTTAACGACAGTTGATCCTCCTTTCCCCACTAAAAAAAAATCTGATTATAGCATAAGTCAATAAATTCTTCAAAATTAAATTCATTTACTTGTGTTTTTTTAGACTTTAAAGTCCTAGAATCCGTAGAAGTAAATATTGGTAATGCTAATTTTTTTGCTATTTTCCCAAGTTGGTCTATCCAATTCAAACAGGTAGTTGGACCAATAACCGCAAGAAAAATAGGTTTTATGGCAATATTTAACAGTTTTTTATAATTAACTCTTTTCAAATGACCTGTCTCAAATGGACTTATGATTTTGATTTAAAATTTATCTGGGTTTATTTTGGAATGTTTGTAAAACAGATTTTTTTAAACATTTCAATTTTGCAGATACAACAGATTTATTTCTCTAACAATTTCCTATTTAATTACATTTATGACATTTAAAATATTCATATTTATACCTAAATAGCTAAGCATATTAAAATAAGACCATCCGAAACAAAAAAACTTAAGAAGAGAGCCCGTCAAAAGTGTTAAAAGAAAAGAAGTTTGGTAAAAAACAGAAGCCAATTGAGGTAACACACACAACGAAATTGTACCCATAAATAATCCGATAAATTATTGCATTTTAATATTATTTGATAAGAAATGTCTGGAAATTAGCGATGAAAACTAAGATGATTCGAGCTGCATCAAAACAAAAATATCAAAGAAAGTAGATAATAAAATACCAATAAGAATAGAGATAAAAATAGTAGAAACCGGAATCAGCCGATTGTAAATTTCCATTTCTTTGATTTTGAATTTCATTCCAAAATCAACATAATAACCAATTGTCAATAAAACAAAACCAATAATAAACTCATAAATACCACTGGTAAATGTCTCCATTTATTTTATCTAATTTTGAAATATGTTCTTGAGCAGCTGTCTGAATTTTTGTTTATTACAATAAATTTCGATAAGTAAATTTTGCTTAAATATGTCTTTTTACGATAAATTTTGCTTACTTTGTAAGTGAAATAGACTAATAGCAGATACAATAAAATTAGCAAAAACATATTAATATCTGTTTCAAGGGAGTTTTAACGGTTAACGTAAAAAAAGTTTTGATAAAATTTTAAACCATAAAAAACCTGCAAGCGTAAACTTGCCGGTTTTTTATGGTTTAAAATTATCCAAAATTAAAAACAATATCTTTATTGATTTAAGATATTTCCTCCTTCTTCTTTTTTCTCTTTATTTAATAAATTAAGATCTTCTTTTGCCAATTTGTTTTTGGTTGGAATTTTATAATTTATACTGAACCCAAAACGACGCGTATCATTTTTATTCGCTAATAACAAAGGAGTGCCAACAGAACTAAATACAAATCGGTTGGAATTAAGGATATCGTCTGCACTAATGGAAACCGACAATTGATCTTTGAAAAACTTTTTAGAAAACGTTAAATCAAGCGTATTGTTAAAAGGCTTCTCTGCTATGAAATAAAAATAATTCCCCTTCGACATAATGTAATTAAAGTTAGCTACAAACTTGATGTCTTTTGGCAACAAAATTTGAGACATTAAATTAAACATCCAGAAACCATTGGTCTCAATTTCAGGAATTTGATGAAACTGATACGCTGTGTACACATACAAAAAGTTCATTTTATCCGGATTAATATTCATTTTCATGGTTTCTTTAAGTCCTTCTGTAAACAACATATATGGAATAGGCATTCCCACATTAAAATTGTGAATTTTAATTCGAGGAACATTTATATTTGTATTTGCCACAACATTATCTGTAAGCAACACTCTGTTGATTACCTGATTTTGAGCAGAGCTTACGTTATAACCGATAAAAGCGTAATCAAAAGCACTTAATTTTGCTTCATAATTATCAAAAATAGTAGGTTGCAAATTAGGATTTCCAGAGTACTCTATATTTGGATTTTGATAATTAGTGTTGTTTGGATTTAGAGCAGAAGTGCTTGGCAAACTTATTTTTTTGTTGTAATTCACGTTAAAATAAACCGAATTACTAAAATTATATTGAGCGCTGGCATTTGGAAAAAAACGGAATTGTTTAAATGGAATTAAATCGGCGGTATTGGTTTTTCCGGTAATATTGTAATCCTCGGCTCTACCTCCCACAATAAAATTGAACTTGTCAAATTTTGATTGTAGCTCTCCATAAGCTGATGCCGTTTTTCGTTGATAATCCAGATTGACAATTTGCATGTTTTGGGCTTCAAAAAGAAGCGCTTCATACAAACCTCCAAAGCTGATTTTCCCTTCATCAGAAAATGCAATAGGTTGCGAATAATCAAATTTAGCATTGTACAACCGCTGTGTTGAAGCATTATCTAATATGGCAATGTTATTTGTTCTTGAATTCAGTGTGAAATCATTTTGATTACTGTTGTAATTAAATTTGAAGTCTAATTTTTTAGATTTATCCTCAAACTTTTTTTGGAAAGTAACAACAAAATCCTGACGTAAAGCATCTGTAGAGGAATCATCATTGGTACTGAAACCGGGACCATTACCTAATGTATTGCTATTATTATTGCTGTAGTTTACATCATAATTAAATAATAAACGGTCGTTGCCAATATCAAACGTCAGTGCGGATTTTGCAAAATTAGTACGGCCGAAGCGATCTGCTTCAGTAGTGGAAAGTATCGAAGTCGTATTGTTTTCTTTTGTAGTCAGTGAAGTCCACACGGCAGATTCTCTATAATTTTGTCCAACATTCAATTGCCATCCAAAATATTTATTCTTAGCACTTAACAACAAACTATTATTGATTCTCCATCTCAAATGGTCGTAACTAGTAAAATTAGTACTATTCGTATATGTGGCGCTTAAATAATTTTTAGCGTTTTTATTGGTGATGATATTCATGATCGCACCGCCCGAAGTCGCAGGAAACTCTGCCCCTGGTTGTGTGATGATTTCAATTTTTTCAATTGCATTCGCAGGCATTCCTTCCAGAAAAGAATTTAATTCATTTGAGGTGATATTAAGCGGTCTTCCGTCCATAAAAACATCCAACTGTTTGCCTTGATACATCATCCCGGCAACATCTGAAGCGATAAGTCCAGGTAATTTTTTGATCCCTTCTAATACCGACCCGGAATTTAAACTGGGCTGACCGGAAAAATCAAATATAGTTCTATCCGCTTTCTGTTCAATTGCTTTTTTAGTTTTTACAATTGCAACTTCATTCAGTTCTACTGCTTTTTTGGGTTCTTCTTGAGCTGAGAGTGTGAATATTGCTCCTAAAAAAAACATACTCAATAAATAATTCTTCTTCATCGTTTCTATTTGTGTTACTCTTTTAGTAGTACTAAGCTTCTAAACGTTACCAAAAAACGAACTGATTTTAGAAAATTGTTATTTTTCATAAGACTACAAGATCGATTTTAATACAGAATAACGAACTTTGCAATTCGTTTTAAATTACAATTCAAAACTAAATTAAAAATGATTTTACAAATAGAAACTCCTGCCTTACTTTTTGGTGCAACCTCGCTGATTTTATTGGCGTATACCAATCGATTTTTGACTATCGCCACAATCGTAAGAAGTTTAAAAAAAACGTATAAGGAAAAACAAAATGATGTGATTTTATTGGAAATTAAAAATCTGAATTTACGCTTAACTTTGATTCGCAACATGCAAATGGCTGGAGTTTTAAGTCTGTTTTTATCTGTTTTTGCAATGCTGCTATTATTCTTGGAACAACAAACGGCTGGAATTTACCTTTTCGGACTAAGTTTATTAGCACTATTAATATCATTATTATTATCGTTTTGGGAAATCAGTATTTCCGTTAACGCATTGCGATTGCATTTAAGCGATTTAGCAGATCAAGAAGTAAAATAACTCGTTGGAACAATTATTTTAATTTGAAAAAATATAAAAAATAAACACATAGAAACATACAAAAAAAGATTGGTATAGCCCAATTATTGGGTTCACAATGCAATGATTTACTGCAATTAAGTGTAACGTCTTGATAGAAATGTATAAAAACTATGTTTCTATGTATTAAAAAAACCTGATTTGTACGCAACGGATTAAAATAAACCCAGCATTCACCTGAGAATCCAATCGATTTAATTTAAATCCCCTCCTTGCGACTAATATTCATAACAGAATTAAAGTCTTAAATATTAACTTCTAGTTTATAACTCATAAAAGGAACTAAACCTTATCTTTGCCCGCTTTTTAAAATTGAAAAAAAATGATAAAGAATAATGTACTAAAAGGAGTTTTTCTGGTAGGTCTTGGCGCAACGAGTTATGGAATGCTGGCAACTTTAGTAAAAATAGCGTATGGAGAAGGTTTTACTACTCCGGAAGTAACCATTGCACAATTTGGGTATGGAATATTGGGAATGCTGCTTATCAACATGTTCCAAAAAGCTAAAAAAGGAGATGACGTTATAAAAGCCTCCAAGAAAAACATTACTCAACTAATGCTGGCGGGAACTTCGCTCGGAATGACGAGTATTTTTTATTATTTGGCGGTCAAATACATTCCCGTTTCTATTGCTATCGTTTTACTGATGCAAACCGTTTGGATGGGGGTTTTATTCGAAATGATTTTAGAAAAGAAAAGCCCTTCCACTCAAAAAATCATCTCGGTAATTATAATTTTATTTGGAACGACACTTGCCACAAATCTTATACAAAGCAAAGCAGAATTAGACTGGCGCGGAATCGTTTTAGGACTTATGGCCGCCGCTTCCTTTACCACAACCATGTTTACCGCTAATCGTTTGGCAACGCACGTTTCCTCAGCGCAACGTAGTTTATACATGCTCCTTGGTGGTGCTTTTATCGTAACCGGATTTGCAATAGCAACACAAACTACTCCTTTCAATTTTGAAATTTTCATGAAATGGGGAATAATACTGGCGCTTTTTGGAACTATAATTCCACCTTTGTTGTTCAATGCTGGTTTCCCTCTTACCGGAATTGGTCTGGGAAGCATTGTATCTGCACTGGAACTTCCGGTTTCAGTTCTGATGGCGTACTTTCTTTTGAGTGAAAACGTGAGTTTAATCCAATGGATTGGAATTATTTTAATCATCTTGGCAATTGTGATTATGAATGTGAATTTTAAGAAAACGACTTAATTTCTATTTAAAAACATTTGCACTTATTTCATTAAAAATTTTATAAATTCGTATCAAATAACTTTATTATGAATTTACCTTGGCATTTATATGTGATGGCTTTCGTTTACTTTATTGCAGGATTAAACCATTTCAGAAATCCGAGATTATACCTGAAAATCATTCCTCCTTCTTTCCCGAATCCAAAATTACTAAACTACGTAAGCGGTCTAGCGGAAATAATTTTGGGAATTGCATTGTGCATCCCTGAACTTTCAAGCTACGCTGCATGGGGAGTAATCGCGTTATTAATTGCAGTTTTCCCAACGCATTTGTATATGTATTTCGATGAAAAAGCAAGAATGGGTTTGCCTAAATGGGTTTTGCTTTTGCGAATGCCTTTACAATTAGTTCTCATTTTTTGGGATTACCAATACACATAAAGCTGTGAAATCACTTTTCGAATCCTTATCAAACCACATCTTTCTTGACTTGCCGGACGCTGATATTATTTATTATCCTCAGTTTTTTGACAAAGAGCAAGCCGATCTTCTTTTTGCAGAATTAATAAAAGATGTCCCTTGGCAACACGATGAAATTCGGGTGTATGGAAAAATTCATCCGCAGCCGCGCTTGACTGCTTTGTTTGGAAACGAAGGAAAACCCTATTCCTATTCGAATATAACCATGGAGCCGCATCCTTGGAATTTGCTTTTGCAAAAGCTGAAAACGGAAATCGAAAAAGTTTCGGATACAATTTTTACAACTGTTTTACTCAATCAGTATCGCGACGGAAAGGACAGCAACGGCTGGCATGCCGATAACGAAAAAGAATTAGGGATAAATCCTGTAATTGCTTCGTTAAGTTTTGGCGTAGAACGCACGTTTCAGCTGAAACATAATTTGGACAAAGACCAGAAAAAAAGCATCGTTCTGGAACATGGAAGTTTACTTCTAATGAAAGGAACCACACAACATTTCTGGAAACATCAAATTCCAAAAACCGCAAAATCCATTGGTCCCAGAATAAATGCTACTTTTCGGGTAATCAAATAGATATTTTCTAAAAAATTTATTAGATTTGGTATAAATAATTAAATCATGGAAGCTATTGTTACTTATTTTTCTACGATTCCTTCTTCACACCGAAGTTTAATTCTGGTGGGCGGAATCACTTTTTTTTGGCTGATTGAAAATGCTTTTCCGTTATTTAATTTCACGTACAAAAAATGGCATCATGCGGGTATTAACATCTTCATGACGTTCACGACTATTCTTGTCAACTTTTGTTTGGCTTTTATTTTATTGAAAGCAGCTGATTGGACTATTGCCAATAATTTTGGAATATTACAATGGCTTCCTGAAATGTCATTGTGGCTTTACGCTTTAGTCGGATTGCTTTTATTGGATTTGATTGGTGCCTATCTAGTACATTTAGTGGAACATAAAACCAAATTTTTATGGCGTTTCCATTTAATCCACCACACAGATACTTGGATTGACACCACAACAGCGAACAGGCATCATCCGGGAGAAAGTGTAATTCGCTTCGCATTTACGGCAATCGGTGTTTTAATTATAGGAAGTCCCATGTGGCTGGTTTTTCTGTACCAAACGTTATCTGTAGTGGCTACGCAATTCAATCACGCAAATATTTCTCTTCCTAAAAAGGTAGATACTTTTTTAAGTTATTTTATCGTTTCTCCGGACATGCACAAAGTTCACCACCATTATGTTTTACCGTATACGGATAGTAATTATGGAAATATTTTTTCAATTTGGGACAGGCTTTTCGGGACTTTCATGACGCTGCCTAAAGAAGATATCATTTACGGTATCGATACACATCTGAATCCTGAGGAACACAATGAATTAAAAAATTTATTAAAAATACCCTTTAAAAAAGCCGCTTTAAAAGAAAACAAGTAAAAAGAATAAAAAAAATGTCCAATTGAGAAAATCTAATTATTTTTTTTCTTAATATTGATATCAAATTAGAAAAGAAATTTATTAATCATTAACAACTTATTTGAATTAATTTTCACGTGATGAAAAAGAGTAACCGAAAAGAATTGAACTGGGAGCAAACAGAAAAACTTGTTACAATGGCTTTAGAAGAAAAAAATCCTTTTGAAGTCATAAAAAAAGAATATGGTCTAGCAGAAAAAGAGATTCTTGAGATCATGAAAAAGAAGATGCCCGCAGAAAAATTCGAAATGTGGAAAAAGAAAGCAACTGCCAACAAACCAAAACCAAAACCCGTTAAGATTGATAATTTTGATGAAGATCTGGATGGTAAATACTATATAAAAAATAAATTAGATTAAAGAATGAAACTCCTGATATCCGGGAGTTTTTGTTTTTAAACAATTAACTTTTTTCCCACTCAATTATGGTTGTAATTACATCAGAAGACAACGAATTTATCTTTAACATTCTTGGAAGTCACAAATTTTGGGCTTTAGAAAATAAGATTAGAGTACCTAAAAATAAAATCATCAGAGCGTATCAAAGCAATGATGAGTTTACTTTTTGGATTGGTTGGAAAATGCCAGGTACCCAATTACCATGGGTAATTACTGCTGGAACTTACATAAAGAAAGGAAAACGTAATTTTTGGGATGTTTGCAATAAAAAAAATGCAATTATTGTCGAACTCAAAGATTCCTATTATAATAAACTAATCATTGAAGTTGAAAATCCTGCAATGATAATGAACTTATTAAATGAAAAATAAAATGAAGAAATTATTATTCCTATTGATGGTGTTTTTTTCAATATTAAGTTATTCCCAAACAGAAACTGTAGTTCAATCTTTTAATAAAGAAGAAATTGCTGTAAATCCATTGATAAATGGTTCGCTGTATTCGCCTTTAAAACAAAATAAGAAAACCAACCTTGTGATACTTATTGCTGGTTCAGGACCTACAGATAGAGATGGCAATCAAAAAGGGTTAACCAATAACTCTTTAAAATACGTATCCGAAGCATTAGCAAAAAATGATATTGCTGTTTTTAGCTATGATAAAAGAATCATTGCTCAAATGAAAAGTAAAACCGTGAATGAGGCAGCGCTAACTTTTGATGATTTCATTACCGATGCGACATCCGTTTTGTTATTTTTTAAAAATAAAAAAAAATACAACAAAATAATAATTGCAGGGCACAGCGAAGGTTCCTTGATAGGAATGATTGCCGCGAATGAAAAAGCAGACGCTTTTATCTCATTGGCAGGAGCGGGAAGAACTATTGACGCCGTTTTAGTAGATCAGATTACGAAACAAGCGCCTTTTCTAAAAGAAGAAACACAAAAAAATCTCGATATCCTTAAAAGTGGAAAAACTTTTGAATTAAAAAATCCGATGTTAGCTTCCATTTTTAGAGAAAGTATTCAGTCCTACATGATTTCATGGATACAATACAACCCACAAATTGAAATTGCAAAATTACAAATGCCGGTATTAGTAATAAACGGAACCAAAGATTTACAAGTAGCTGTTTCAGAAGCGGAACTGTTAAAAAAAGCAAAGCCCGAGGCTGAACTCGTTTTGATCGAAAATATGAATCATATTTTTAAAGTTATTAACGGAGATGACGCTGAAAACATGAAATCCTATTCTAATCCTGATATACCAATTGCTACAAAATTAACGAGCACCATAACAACATTTGTAAAATCACTTTAAGCTGTAACAATTGTACAACTGAGAAGACTAACAACAACAAATAAAACAAACAAAATGAAAAGAATACTTTATTCACTGGCATTTGCTTCGATTCTTTGGAGCTGTAAAACTGCAAACCCGGCCGTTGTTGCTATTAAAAAAGAACAAGTAAACGTTGCCATTAATTTGAACGAAGTAAAAGATGACAAGGTTATGGTCACTATTACATCGCCTAAAATTAGTACTGAAGATGTGACGTACAGCGTTCCTAAAATTGTTCCCGGAACCTATTCAGTAGATGATTACGGAAAATACATCGAAGATTTCAAAGCTTTTGACAGCAAAGGAAACCTACTTGCCACGACAAAAACCGATGATAACACTTGGAATATCAAGAATGCGAAATCATTGGTAAAAATCACTTATTTGGTAAACGATACATTCGATACTGAAAAAGGCGGCGGTTTTGGTCAAAATGATATTTTCTCTCCTGCTGGAACAAATATAGATGCTGGTAAAAACTTTATGCTAAACATGCATGGTTTTGTGGGATATTTTCAAGACAAAAAAGATTTTGCCTACACCGTAAGCATCTCGCATCCTGAAATGCTTTGGGGTGCGACCTCAATGACCGACTTGGATGCAAGTGCGACCAATGATGTTTTTAAAACGATGCGTTATGCTGAATTGGTTGAAAATCCAGTTATGTATGCTAAACCAGATTACACTACTTTCACTGTGGATGGCATGGAAATCTTGATTGGCGTGTATTCTCCTACTGGAAAAGTAACTGCCGAAAGCATCACTCCGGAGATGAAAACAATGATGATCGCTCAGAAAACTTTTTTAGGAAAAATTAATGCTACTAAAAAATACACTGTTTTACTGTATTTATCAAGCATGACGCCTACCGACGCAAAAGGATTTGGAGCTTTAGAACATCCTACAGCTACGACAGTTGTTTTACCGGAAATGATGCCTAAATCCGAATTGGTTAAATCAATGAAAGATGTCGTTTCACATGAATTTTTCCATATCGTAACTCCTTTAACGATTCATTCTAAAGAGATTCAGTATTTTGATTACAATACGCCCAAAATGTCAGAACATTTATGGATGTATGAAGGTGTAACGGAATATTTCGCCAATCTTTTTCAGATTAATCAAGGATTAATTACGGAAGAGGAGTTTTATACGCGTATGTCTGAAAAAATTGAACATGCAAATGCGATGAATGACACGATGCCTTTCACTACAATGAGTGCAAATGTGTTGACAGAACCTTACAAAGCTCAATACTTGAACGTATATGAAAAAGGAGCATTGATTGGAATGTGTTTGGATATCATCATCAGAGAAAAAAGTAAGGGCGAAAGAGGAATTCTTGATTTGATGCAAAAATTATCCAATGAATATGGTGTATCAAAACCATTTAATGACAATGAACTTTTTGCTAAAATAACGTCATTTACATATCCTGAAGTGGGCGATTTTTTGACTACTTATGTTTCTGGTACAACTCCAATTCCTTACACTGTATATCTGGCTAAAGTTGGTGTTACAAAATCCGTTGAAAAAGTTCCGGGAAATGTATTTCTGAAAGGGCAAACGCCATACATTACCGTAAACCAACAAACAAAAGAAATCTTTGTAATTCCAAATATGGAGTTAAACGCTTTTTACACTAATTTGGGTTTAAAAGGAGGTGATATTTTAGTATCCATAAATGACAAACCGTATTCATTAGACAACATTTATGAAATGATTATGGAAAGTCAAAACTGGAAAGAAAATGATGCTATCGCAATTAAAATAAAACGTGACGGCATAGAACAAATTATCAAAGGACAAGTAAAATTTCCTTATGAAGAAAAAGAAGGCCTTAGAGCAACTGATGCGACAAAAAAAGCGTTGAAAGAAGCTTGGTTCAAAGTATAACTTCTACAATAATTTTAAGAAATCCCAATTTAGAAATTAGATTGGGATTTTTTTTGTAAAATTTGGATGCGTTACCAAAATCTTTCCAACAATTTTCTTTATTTTGCGCCAAAATAGAAACGCCAATTAAATCGCAATCGTTCCAATCAAATTACAAACAGAATAGCAATTCCTTATCCAAAACAAATTTTAACTACACATGAAAAAAATTATTATTGCATTCGTTGCATTCCTATTGTTATCCGCCTGCAGCCAGAATGAATCTAAAGGCAATGTACACATTACCGGAAATATAAAAGGATTAAAAAAAGGGACCTTGTACATTCAAAGAATCTTTGATACAACATTGGTAGCCATTGACACAATCAATATTGATGGGAGTGCTGCTTTCAAAAGCGATCTTGATCTCAAATCACCAGAGATGCTTTATTTATTCTTGGACCGAGGCGTGAGCAATTCTTTAGACAACAACCTGCCTTTTTTTGCTGAACCGGGTAACATCACTATCGAAACCACTTTAGACCATTATTTATCTGACGCCAAAATTACCGGATCAAAAAATCAGGAAATATACGAAGAGTATAAAAAAATCAATTCCCGTTTTACAAATGAGAATCTTTCGCTGATTGAAAAAAAATTCAATGCAATCAAAAGTCAAAACACTAAAGCTGTTGACAGTCTGGGTGCAAAACAAGATTCTAATATCAAAAGAAAATATTTATTTGCTACTAATTTTGCATTAAATAACAGAAAATTCGAGGTATCACCTTATATTGCCTTATCGGAGATTTATGACATCAATGTAAAATACTTGGATACAATTCAAAAAGCAATGTCTCCAAAAGTAGCAAAATCCCTGTACGGTAAAAAACTAACGGAATATATTACCACAGTTAAAAATCAAAAATAAACGATTCCTTTTACAACAAATAACAAAAACCATCTTGATACAAACAAGATGGTTTTTTGGTTTATCATACAAATGTTTTCAATATTCGAATAAAAAACATTTGGCATCATTAAGCAGATACAGTTAATTAAGCATTATTAAATGACATTCCTGCAATAATCATCCCGATAAATATTAAAAAATAAAGAGCGAAAACAACCAAAGTCATAATTCCTATATACTTATAATGCGATTTTAGATATTCTAAAGAAGTAGTCAAGGTTTCGGAGTTATTATTTTTGAATGCTCTTTTAGTATTTGAGGCAAACTTATTCAGGTAATATACCGGAAAGAAATATAGCACCGCAATCAAAAAGTAAACAAAAGCCATTACGATTCCCAAAGAAGATCCCATGGCTCCCATTGCAGGATTCATCTTGCTCATGCTTGAGAAAAGTGTCCCGGCAAATAATGCCGCAAAAATAATAAAACCTATTCCTATGAAACCCAAAATGGATAAAAAATAGGCCCACTTTGCGGTTTCCTTCAAAAAGTCTTTTGCAGACTCACTTAGTTTCAAATCGAAACTTTCAACAACTGAATGCTCTTCCATAATATATTTGGTTAAAGGTTAGATTTCAAATTTAACCAAAAAATTAGGACATTCAATAAAAGTAGAACTCATTTCTCATTTTTACCAAAAACAAAAAACCATCCCGCTTCTGACGGGATGGTTTTATTAAAGAGCCGGCGGAGGGACTCGAACCCACGACCTGCTGATTACAAATCAGCTGCTCTAGCCAACTGAGCTACGCTGGCGACTCATTACGGGTGCAAATATAAGTCTGAATTTCTATTTTCCAAAACAAATTCAAACTTTTTTTGCGTTTTCTTTAACTACAATTCGTTGATTTTAGCAATCAATTGATTAGCAGTTTGTTCCAATTCAACATTGATTTGTTTGAAGTGTGCCTTTTTATCTTCTACTTTTTTAACGTTCACTTTAGTGATCAAAGTGTCAAAAGCAGCGATAGCTTCATCAATTAAAGCATTAGTTTCTGTTGTTGGTTTTCCTGTAGTAGAAATTTCGAATAAGTAAACTGCTTCAATAATATCTCCTAAAACGTAGTTGATGTCTTTTTTTAAATTTTTAACGTTTGCCATTTTTATTTTTTTAAAATTTGAATTTTAATTTTCGTCTGCAAAAGTACACATAATCTTTCTATTACCGACTATGAAATGTAAATTTCTAAAATTGAAGCTTTTCCATTGAGAATAAATTCCTTCATAGCTGCTGGAACCAAAACAGTGTCTCCTTTTATGTAATGCAGTTTTGAATTGTTGTTTTCTATTTCGAAAGATCCTTCCACGCACATGTAAACCGTAAAGCTTTCCCCAGATTTAGAAACCGAAATTTCTCCGTCCAATGGAATAAAATTAGTTGTAAAATAAGGACAGTTAACAATACCGTTTGATTCATTTATCTTATTCGTATACTCTTTTTTGGTTTGTACTTTATTATAATTGATGGCATCCATAGCTAAATCGACATGCAATTCCCTTGTATTTCCATGAATATCCACCCTATCAAAATCATAGATACGATAGGTAATATCTGAAGTTTGTTGAATCTCGGCAACCACCAATCCAGCGCCTATAGCGTGAACCGTCCCCGTTTCTAAAAAGAAAACATCCCCCACTTGTACTTTTACTGTATCGAGAATAGAAAGTAACGTTTTGTTTTTAAGATTTTCTAAATATTCCGCCGCATCCGAATCTTCCTTGAACCCTACAATAATTTTGGCGTCATTATCCGCTTGCATGACATACCACATTTCAGTTTTACCAAAAGAATTATGTCTTTTTTTAGCCAAAGCATCGTTAGGATGCACTTGAATGGACAAATCCTCGCTGGCATCCAAATACTTAAAAAGCAATGGGAATTGTTTTCCGAATCTGGCATGAACTTCCGTTCCTACCATTTCATCGGGAAACTCATTAATAATTGCCGTCAATGATTTTCCTTTCCATTCTCCGTTGACCACAACACTTACGTCACCTTCAACTGTAGACAATTCCCAACTTTCGCCAGTGTTATTAGTAGTAATTGGCTTATTAAGTACTGTTTTTAGTTTTTCACCACCCCAGATTCTTTCTTTAAAAATGGGTTCAAATTGTAATGGATAAAATTTCATATCAGGCTGGGTTTTTTTTTGAAAGTCAAATGTACAAAACCAATATTTTTTTATATAACTATTGACACATTTACTTTAATAATTAAAGCAAACTCACTACAGATTACAAAACAAGGAACAAATAAAAAAAATAGCTTATTCTACTTTGTTACTCTATGATACTATTTTTTTAATGGTTTCAAGGGCTTTTGAAATATGCTTTGTTGCCAATACACTGTCAAAAATCATTTGTATGACTCCATTTTTGTCGGTTACGTAGGTCACTCTTCCCGGTAATAACCCAAACATTCCGGCAGGGACGCCAAAGAGTTTCCTGATTTTTTTATCCGAATCCGACAAAAGAATAAAAGGCAACTTAAATTGTTTACTGAATTTTTGATGGGAAGCGACGCTATCACTGCTAATGCCAATCACTTCAGCTCCCAAATCTTTAAAATCTTCATATTGATCCCTAAAACTGCAGGCTTGGGCAGTGCAACCCGGTGTATTATCTTTTGGATAAAAATAAATAACAAGCGGTTTTTGGCCTACTGCATTTGCACTGTCAAAATCATTTCCATCGATATCTTTTGCGGTAAAACGAGGAATGGTGTCCCCTACTTTCAGTTCTTTCATTCTCCCTTGTAGGTTACAAAATTACGAGGCGTTTCATAAAGCACCACTTCCAATTCAAATTCCACCTTAATTCTTTTTCTGATTTTATTCCAAATGACTACCACAATATTTTCGGCTGTTGGATTCAAATGTTCAAATTCAGGAACATCCAGATTCAGGTTTTTATGATCGAACTGATTCTCAACTTCCTCTTTAATAATATCACTTAAAAATTTTACATCCATCACATATCCTGTTTCAGGATCAATCTCACCTGTAACACTCACTGTCATATCATAGTTATGTCCGTGGAAATTAGGATTATTGCACTTCCCAAAAACAGCATCATTTTGTTCAAAAGTCCAATCTTTCCTATGTAATCTATGAGCCGCATTGAAATGGGCTTTTCTCGAAATGGTAACTTTCATAAAATTGTATGAATTAAAGATTATTAACTGTAGCATTTGCCGACGAAGGACTTTTGTGCTCTTCCAGAAAGTGATAAAACTCGTCGAAAATTATTTTGAACCACACCGTATACAAAGCAGGCTGAAGTTCCATATCTGTTTTCACATCTTCAATTTTCATCCATTTCCAGTTTTCCACTTCCTCCGGATTGATCAACGGTGCTTCGTTATAATAGCCAATCATCACATGATCGAGTTCATGCTCCGTCAAACCGTTATCAAAAGGTGCTTTGTAAATAAAATGAAAAAGTTCTTTGAGTTCAGTTTTAAAACCCATTTCTTCAAACAATCGTCGGCTTCCTGCCTGAATATTTGATTCTCCCTCACGTTGATGGCTACAACAGGTATTGGTCCACAGCAAAGGTGAATGGTATTTTTGATGCGCACGCTGCTGCAGCATAATTTCATTTTTACTGTTTAAAACAAAAACTGAAAAAGCACGATGCAAGACCGCTTTTTGATGTGCCTCAAGCTTAGGCATCAATCCTATCTGCTCATCTTTTTCGTTAACTAATATTACGTTTTCTTCTAACATGTGGTTTTATTATAAAGTCAAAAATACAAAAAAAGAACGGGTATCTGTGACGTTTTTGAAATTATGAAAAGTTTAACGAGTGTTGAATACGCCAATATTCTAATTTTATATCAACTAAAATACAATCCTAATTTACTGCTTATCATACTTTGAAATTTTAAAACTAAAAGTGTCATTTTTTCGTAAATGTAAATAAGTTAGAATACAATTAAAAGAAAATCCACTTACAAAGTAGCTGACACTTTAAAATCTGAAAGTCAATTACATTTGTGATAAAAAAAATTAAAATGAAAACAAAAAATCAAGTGCTAAGCGCATTATTTCTCATCCCATTATTCATGTTTACAGCCTGTGCGCAAAAAACAAAAAAACAAGGAATTATCAAAAAAACTATTGCAATGGAAAACACTATAAACAAACCCGGAAATCCATATTACTCCAATACAGATACGACAAAACTTAACGTAAGTGATGCCGAATGGAAAAAAGTTTTACCCGAAGATGTGTATGAAGTCACCCGTAATGCGGATACGGAACGACCTTTTACAGGAAAATATTGGAACACAGATGACAAAGGAACCTATTATTGTGCGGCCTGTGGCAACAAATTATTTCGTTCCGGTGCCAAATTTTCAAGCAATTGTGGCTGGCCAAGTTTCTTCGAACAAGACAATAAAACCAGTGTGGTTTATAAAACCGATAACTCTCTTGGAATGGAAAGAATCGAAGCACTATGCGGAAGATGTGATGGTCATTTAGGGCATCTATTTGATGACGGACCAGAACCAACCGGAAAAAGATACTGTATGAATTCTATCGCACTTGACTTTATCCCTGATACTAAATAACATGAAAAAACTATTTTTACTGTTCATTTTAGCAACAAGCAGTTTGTTTGCGCAAAGTCAAACACCGAAGCAATCCAATCTTGAAACCATCACTTTAGCTGGAGGTTGTTACTGGTGTGTTGAGGCTGTTTATGAGAATCTTATTGGAGTACAATCGGCAATCTCAGGATATGCAGGGGGCAAAAATGCGAATCCTACCTATGAAGATGTGTCGACCGGAAAATCGGGTTATGCCGAAGTCGTAAAAATCACCTACGACAAAAATGTAACAAATCTGGATGAAATTTTTAAAGTCTTTTTTACGGTGCATGATCCAACCACATTAAACCGTCAAGGAGCGGACGTCGGAACTCAATACCGTTCAGCCATTTTTTACAAAAATGAAGCACAAAAAAAATCAGCGCAAACGATAATCAATGCAATGAAAAAAGCTAAGATTTATGATAGTCCAATAGTAACAACTGTAGAACCACTCAACAAATTTTACAAAGCAGAAGATTACCATCAAAATTATTATGCCAACAATAAAAATCAACCCTATTGTCAAATGGTAATTCAACCTAAAATGGAGAAATTCGAAAAGCTTTTTAAAAGCCGATTGAAAAAGCAAAAATAAATTAGTAAGCTACCGCCTTGTTGTCACAAACAAGGCGGTTTTTTTTATATCCTACTCAACGAAAGATATTTTACGCCGGTATTTAAAATTGCTGCAAGGCAAAATAATTTTGCTATATTTGTTTTCACCTGAGCTTGTTTAATACCGAAACAGACCACATTTCAATTGAAATAGACGCTGATCATGACCCAAAATTTACACCACAACTAATGAAAAAAATTATTTTTTTTACTTGCTTATTTACGTACTCTATTTTTGTCTCAGCACAAAATACCGCAGTAAAAGCTACCGTTGCTCAAAAAGCTGCTTCTTTAGAATCCAAAGTTATTTCTTGGCGCAGAGACTTTCACCAAAACCCAGAATTAGGAAATAGAGAATTTAAAACTTCTGAAAAAATAGCTACACATTTACGTTCTTTGGGCATCGAAGTTCAAACCGGAGTGGCAAAAACAGGCGTGGTGGGGATTTTAAAAGGAGGAAAACCTGGTCCTGTAGTCGCTCTTCGGGCCGACATGGATGCCTTACCGGTTAAGGAAAGAGTAAATATTCCTTTTGCTTCAAAATCAATGGGCGAATACAACGGTCAGGAAGTGGGTGTCATGCATGCTTGCGGACACGATTCGCATGTAGCCATGCTTATGGGAACTGCTGAAATTCTGGCATCTATCAAAAGTGAATTAAAAGGTACTGTCAAATTCATATTTCAACCTGCAGAAGAAGGGGCACCAGAAGGAGAAGAAGGCGGAGCCGCACTAATGGTTAAAGAAGGCGTCCTTGAAAACCCAAAAGTAGACGTGATTTTTGGTTTGCACATCAGCGCACAAACCGAAGTTGGTAAAATCAATTACCGTCCAAAAGGAGCGATGGCTTCATCCGACTGGTTTAAAATAAAAATAAAAGGAAAACAATCGCATGGAGCCAGTCCATGGCAATCCGTGGATCCTATTGTTACGGCTTCTCAAATAATTTTGGGTTTGCAAACTATTGTGAGTCGCAATGTAAATCTAACGGAATCAGCTGCTGTGGTAAGTGTTGGAAAAGTGACCGCTGGTGTAAGAAGCAATATTATTCCGGAAGAACTCGAAATGGCCGGTACAATTCGTACACTGGATAAAAAAGTACAGGAAATGATTCACAACCGCGTGAAACAAATCACTACCAGTATCGCGGAAAGTGCGGGAGCAACTGCTGAAGTAAGCATTACAAAACAAACATTGATCACGTACAACGACCCAACACTGACCGAAAAAATGGTACCAACACTGGAAGCTGTGGCCGGAAAAAACAATGTAGTCTTAACACCCGCAGCAACTGGAGCGGAAGACTTTTCGTACTATCAAGACAAAATTCCCGGTCTTTTCTTTTTCCTTGGCGGAATGCCTAAAGGCAAAAATCCAACTGAAACTGCCTCTCACCATACTCCTGATTTCTATATTGACGAGAGCGGTTTTGTGTTAGGAATGAAGGCAATGTCTAATTTAACTTTAGATTATTTGGAAATGAATGCTAAAAAATAAATCCCTACAAACAGAAAATTTTAAAAAATAGCAAGCGAAAAGAGATTTCCTGCTTTTTTCTGTTTTTGATAAATATCAAAATAAATAGCTGATTTAAAGCAACTTAAAATATACTGTACACCGTTTTTTAGTAAATTTACTTTATTATCCGAAATTATTGTTTTTTCCAGCATATAAGAAACGAACTGCAATAAATTTATAGAAACACGATCAACTATAGGGCTGTTAAATGAAAGCATTGGAAACATATTTTAAAAAACGAAAAAAAGCCATAAACCTCATCTTGGAGAAAGCTCCCGACTGTTATACAGTTGAAACTTTTCATGAACTGCGGTTGGAAATCAAAAGACTCAAGGCATTATTTGAATTAATTGCCTTTTGTTCCAAGAAATTTAAGCTTCAAAAAACCTATAAACCTTTCAGAATTATTTTTAAAAAAGCCGGAAAAATTAGGGAAATTCAATTGGAACAAACCCTTCTTGAGAAACAGCCCAATTTTCATTTGCTTAAAAAATACCCCAATCGATTAAAAAAACTAGAAATTAAAGAAACAAAAAACTTCTTCTCGACAGCAAATAAGAGTTTAATAAAAAAATTAAAAGAGAAATATGGTAAAATTATTTGTTTGTTCACGAAAACAACTAAAAAAAAGGTAAATCGCTACAGAAATAAAGCGAGAAAGGAGATGAAAAGATTAATCCAAAAGAATGATTTCAAAAAGAAACAAATCCACGATTTTCGAAAACAATTAAAAGTATACCAGTATAATGAGAAAATCCTGCATCCTAATCAAAAAAAAATAGTTCCTGATCAGCATAAGATGTCGGATTTGCTAGGGAAATGGCACGATTACGATGTCGTTATTCTTCATTTAAAAAAAATAATTTCTACCTTTAAAAAGGATTCTAATGAAAGAAAACAACTCAGAATCATTAAAGTAACTATGACTTCTAAAAGAGCATTCCAATTCGTTAAAATAAATGCCGCTTTACCTTATCAGAGTTTTTTGTAAAAACTATGATTCTCAAATACTGAGAAAATAAGTTCACTATGAAGATATGCGTGAAACAGGCTGAAAATTAAACAATGGTTATTGTTAAAACGTACTTGCATCCTGACTCTTATAACTCATTTATGCTTAAAATTGACTTACAATCGAAGGATGAAATGATGAATAAGGAAACAAAAATGCTGCTACATAACTTTAATCCGATACTAAACTTTCCAAGTATGCTAAGAATCTGGATATTATACCCCTGCTATTCTCGTTCGTTAAATTTTTTTTTTCGACTTTTTCAAATTCGTTAAAAGTAGAAATAAAGAACGCCGCGAAGCATAAAATCACCACGCCTGTCATGATAATTAATTCTAAATTTTCCATATTATTTTTTAAGTTTTAAATTTAAAAATATCAAAAGACCTAGGATTGTTGGAGGCCATAATCCAATAAAAATAGCGCGCTGTGGATCTTTTAATACAATATAAAAATATTCAGAAGTAAAAATCAACGCGATAACCAATACCAAAATCAATATTTCAGATTTTTTAAATTTTTCAAACATTTTTTTATTTTTATCGTTCACTTACAAATATAGTAGAAAAAAAATCATTAACGATACAATATTAGGAAGCTTGATAACAATACTATTCTTTTCTTCACAAAAAAAAGCTTAATTATACCATTTTTAAATAAGAATTCTTAACAATAAAAATTTGGATAGAATAAAAATGACATTTTTAAAAGAATGTTAAATTTTACAAAACGTAGTAAAACATGCTTTGTGTAATTTTTACTTTTTTTTAAAGACACACTATCGATTACTCTTTTTGATTTCTATTTATTCAAAATCGCACCAATCATCAAAGCACATTTTTCGCCATCAATAGCGGCAGATATAATTCCGCCGGCATAACCCGCACCTTCTCCGCACGGATACAAGCCTTTTATTTGAACGTGTTCGTATGTCAATGGATCTCTCGGGATTCGCACTGGCGATGACGTTCTAGATTCCGGAGCATGAAGTATGGCTTCGTTTGTCAAATAACCACGCATAGACTTTCCAAATTCAGTAAATCCTTCTCGCAATATTTGCGACAAAAATCCGGGAAAAACCTGACCCATTTCTACTGAAGTCGTTCCGGGAACATAAGACGTTTTAGGAATATCCGAGGAGACTCGGTTCTGTGTAAAATCAATCATGCGTTGCGCAGGAACTTTTTGGGTTTCGCCTGCCAAGTGCCACGAGCGTTGCTCAATACTTTTTTGGAATTCCATTCCGGCCAAAGCACCAAATTTCGCAAAAGGTTTAAAATCTTCCAGTTGCAATTCAATTACAATTCCGGAGTTAGCGGTAGCCTGATCTCTTTTGGATGGTGACCAACCATTCGTTACCACTTCACCGGGATTAGTGGCACAAGGCGCAATCACACCTCCGGGACACATACAAAACGAATACATTCCTCTTCCTCCTACTTGTTTCACAATAGAATACGGAGCTGGAGGTAAAAATTCCCCACGATAATCACAACTGTACTGAATACTGTCTATCAAAGATTGTGGATGCTCCGCCCGTACGCCCAAGGCAAAAGGTTTCGCCTCGATAAAAATCTTTTTTAGATCCAATAATTCAAAAATATCACGCGCCGAATGTCCGGTGGCCAAAATGAGTTTATTGGCAAGGATCGTGTCTCCTTTTTGAGTAACGATACCTTGAACTTCATTATTTTTTATTAAAATATCCGTTAGTCGGGTTTCGAACAAAACCTGTCCGCCACATTCAATAATTTTTTCTCGAATGTCCTGAATAATTTGGGGCAATTTATTTGTTCCAATATGTGGATGTGCTTCAATCAGGATATCCTCGGAGGCTCCAAAAGCGACAAACAATTCCAAAACTCGTGTTACATCGCCTCTTTTTTTAGAACGGGTATACAACTTTCCATCAGAATAGGTTCCTGCCCCGCCTTCGCCAAAACAATAATTAGAATCTTCATTTACAAGATGATCCACATTAATGGCTTTCAAATCTCGACGTCTGCCTCGAACATCTTTTCCACGCTCCATAACTATGGGCTTCAAACCCAATTCTATCAATTGCAAAGCAGCAAAAAGTCCGGCAGGTCCGGCACCAACAATAATTACTTCTTGAGCTCCAGCCACATTACCATAATCCGGGAGTTGAATTTTTTGATCTTGAAAAGGTTCTCCTTTTAAATAAATTACAACTTTAAGATTGATTTTTATAGCTTTTTGACGGGCATCAATAGATCTTTTTAATATGGAAACATGTTGAATTTCATTTACAGAAACCTTAATTTGTTCCGATAAATGATTTTTCAACAACAAATCATTTGCTGCAATTTCTGGAGAGACTTGTAATAAGAGTTCTTGAGGCATTTTTTTAGATTATTCGATTTTTAGATTATTAGACTTTCGCAAACTGTCTAACAATCTTGGTACAAAAGTAGTATTTTGAAGTGACTTCTTCTAAATGAAAACAGAATCCGTTTTCAATTTTTCACATTGACCAATTTTCGAATTAGACTTTGTAAATTTGCACTCTAAAACAGGTAAACAAATAAACCGTTAACCAATTAATCTTAGAAAAAAATGTCTAGAAAAATAAAACTGATTTGGGATTTCCGTGGTCCGGCTTCCGCAAAAACAGCGAAACACCACGAAATTCATTTAAGAGAATACATCGCTATTGAAAAACTACCATTGAATATCACTGGATTTGAGATTCAAAACGAGATGCAAGCTATTGCTTTTATGGTTGTAACGGATGAAAACATGATTCAGGTTCGAGATGTTTTGAAACCGCATCGAGGAGAATTGTTTGAATAGGGTTTATAGTTTTCAGTCGCAGTTGACAGGACGAAACCTAAAAACTGCGACTAACAACTGAAAACTAAAAACTTTAATTTGCCACTTCGCTGATAAATTTGATGCGCATCAAACGCAATTCATCAATATCATAATCCCCTTCAAATTCCTTGAGTGCATTTTCTATATTATCGGATTCAGATTCCATAAAATAATCGTGGATTTCTTCTTGCTGATCATCGTCAAGCATATCATCAATCCAATATTTGATATTCAGTTTGGTTCCGGAATAAACAATCTGTTCCATTTCTTTAATTAGAGCATCCATGTTAATCCCTTTGGCGGAAGCAATGTCATCGAGCGATAATTTTCTGTCAATATTTTGAATAATATAAAGTTTATTCACAGAGTTGACACCGGTAGATTTTACCACCAAATCCTCTGGACGAATGATGTCATTTTCGGCAACATAGCGGCTGATTAATTCTAAAAATTCCTTGCCGTATTTTTTAGCTTTTCCTTCACCAACCCCATGAATGTTGATTAATTCTTGTTGAGAAACAGGATATTTCAAAGCCATATCTTCCAGCGATGGATCTTGAAAAACTACAAATGGAGGAACGCCCACTTTTTTGGCTACTTTTTTACGTAAATCCCGCAGCATTCCCATCAGCAATTCATCTGCAACCCCTGTGGATTTAGAAGCAGTTACAATAGCTTCATCTACCATTTCGTTGTATTCATGATCCTCTGACATCATGAAAGATTCAGGTTTCTTTATAAAATCTAATCCTTTATCGGTAATTTTTACGATGCCATACGTTTCAATATCTTTTGATAAATATCCCGCTACCAGCACTTGTCGCAATAAAGCCATCCAGTATTTTTCATCATGAGCTGAACCACATCCAAAAAAGGATTGTGTATCCGTTCTGTGTGCTTTAATTACCGCATTTACGCGACCAATCAACGTAAAAACAACTTCTTTTGATTTGTATAAATGTTTGGTATCTCGTACTACTTGCAACAATTGCACTACTTGATCTTTAGCCTCAATTTTTGTTTTAGGATTTCTGACGTTGTCATCCATATCAGCTCCTTCGCCGGTAACATCGTCAAATTCTTCTCCGAAATAATGCAATAGAAATTTTCTTCTGGACATCGAAGTCTCGGCATAAGCCACTACTTCCTGCAACAAAGCAAATCCAATTTCCTGCTCGGCAACGGGTTTTCCCGACATGAATTTCTCTAATTTTTCGACATCTTTATAAGAATAATAAGCCAAACAGTGTCCTTCGCCGCCATCACGACCGGCACGACCCGTTTCTTGATAGTAACTTTCCAGTGATTTAGGAATATCATGATGAATTACAAAACGTACATCCGGCTTGTCAATTCCCATCCCGAAGGCGATAGTTGCCACCACTACATCTACATCTTCCATTAGGAACATGTCCTGATGTCTGGCACGGGTTTTAGCATCCAATCCCGCATGATACGGCACTGCACTTATTCCGTTTACTTGCAAAACTTCGGCAACAGCCTCGACTTTTTTACGGCTCAGGCAATAAATTATGCCTGATTTTCCTTTATGTTGTTTGATAAACCGAATAATATCTGATTCAATATTTTTGGTTTTAGTACGTACTTCGTAATATAAATTGGGTCTGTTGAATGATGCTTTAAAAGTTTTAGCATCGGTCATGTCTAGATTCTTCAGAATATCTTCCTGTACTTTTGGTGTCGCTGTAGCAGTCAAACCAATAATAGGTACATCGCCCAATTGTTTGATGATGTGCTTTAAGTTTCTGTACTCCGGTCTGAAATCATGCCCCCATTCTGAAATACAATGGGCTTCATCAATAGCCACAAAAGATATAGTAACGTTTTTCAGGAAATTTACATACTCCTCTTTGGTCAAAGACTCAGGCGCTACATAAAGCAACTTCGTGAGTCCGGAAGTAATGTCTTTTTTAACTTGGGCAATTTCAGTTTTAGTCAGTGAGGAATTTAAAACATGAGCCACACCATTTTCAGAAGACAAACTTCTGATGGCATCCACCTGATTTTTCATTAAAGCAATAAGGGGCGAAACTACGATGGCGGTTCCTTCCTTAATTAGAGCAGGCAGCTGATAACAAAGTGATTTTCCTCCGCCTGTGGGCATGATCACAAATGTATTTTCTTGATTTAGAACACATTTTATGACTTGTTCCTGTAACCCTTTGAATTGGCTAAAGCCAAAATATTTCTTTAATTCTTTGTGTATGTCAATTTCGTTTGGATTCATTCTTTATTATGTGGTATTTTGTATAAATTTGCAACACCTAAAGGTACAAATTTCTTTTACACACACAAATTTTAATCATTCTGTTTTGATCACTAAAGAAAATATATTGGCCAGTGCCAAAAAAACAATCTTATCGGAGAGCCAATCAATAGCTAAACTAATTGATTTTCTGGATGAAAACTTTATTGAAGCGACACAAAAAATTTATAATTCCAACGGAAGATTAGTCGTAACCGGAATAGGGAAAAGTGCTATTATTGCTCAAAAAATGGTAGCGTCTTTTAATTCCACAGGAACGCCTTCGCTTTTTTTACATGCCTCTGAAGCCATTCACGGCGATTTGGGCATGATTCAAAACGAGGATGTGATTGTTTGCATTTCAAAAAGTGGCAACAGTCCCGAAATAAAAGTCTTGGTACCACTCTTAAAACGTTTTGGAAACACTTTGATTGCAATAACCGGAAACATAGACTCCTTTTTGGCAAAAGGCTCTGATTTTGTTCTCAACACCGCAGTCGATGCTGAATCTTGTCCTAATAATCTGGCTCCAACAAACAGCACCACCGCACAACTGGTAATGGGCGATGCCCTTGCCGTTTGCCTGATGGAAATGCGCGATTTCAAACCCGAAGATTTTGCAGTTTACCATCCCGGAGGCGCATTGGGAAAAAAACTATTGTTACGTGTCAAAGACATGTTGGAACACAGCTTAAAACCTATGGTTGCTCCAGATGCATCCATCAAGCAAGTTATTTTTGAAATTTCCGAAAAACGTCTTGGTGTAACTGCAGTAGTTGAAAATGAGCAAGTAATTGGAATTATCACTGATGGTGACATTCGAAGAATGTTGAGTGACAGAGACACTTTTGCCGATTTGACCGCAAAGGACATCATGACAAAAAACGCAAAAATGACGACTTCTGACGCTATGGTGGTGGAAGCACTAAATATAATGGAAGATTTCTCCATCACTCAATTAGTAGTGATTGATGGTACAGAATACAGAGGCGTATTGCATTTGCACGATATTTTAAAAGAAGGAATAG
This sequence comes from Flavobacterium sp. DSR3-2, assembly GCF_049896525.1. Taxonomy (NCBI): domain Bacteria; kingdom Pseudomonadati; phylum Bacteroidota; class Flavobacteriia; order Flavobacteriales; family Flavobacteriaceae; genus Flavobacterium; species Flavobacterium sp. DSR3-2. Next base: position 75,888 of record NZ_JAFCUM010000010.1, on the reverse strand, counting down.
TATAATGGCGAAAAAAAACTTAAACGAAATGTCGTTTTTAGATCATCTTGAAGAATTAAGATGGTTACTGGTTAGAAGCACGATGGCAATATTGATCTTAGCCACCATCACTTTTTTTGTAAGTGATTATATTTTTGACGTGATTATTTTTGGTCCGACAAATGCTAATTTTATCACGTATCGCTTCTTTTGTGATTTATCCAATCAATTGGGTTTTGCCGAAAGCATTTGCGTAACTGAAATGCCTTTTATTATCCAAAACACGAATATGGAAGGCCAGATTAATGTTTTGATTTGGACTTGTATAACCGCCGGATTCATTCTTGGATTCCCATTCATTCTCTGGGAAGTTTGGAAATTCATCAGTCCTGCTTTGTACGAAACGGAGAAAAAACATGCGAAACTTTTTATTTTTTCGTCATCATTACTGTTCTTTATGGGCGTATTGTTTGGCTATTATGTAATTGTACCGATGTCTGTTAACTTTTTCGCTACATTTACCATCAGTGCTGTTGTAAAAAATCAGTTTAGCATTGATTCCTACATCGGACTGGTAAAAACAAGTGTAATTGCTTGCGGATTGTTTTTTGAATTACCAATAATTATCTATTTCCTGACTAAATTAGGATTAGTAACTCCAGATTTCTTAAGGAAATACTGGAAATATGCCGTAATTATCATCTTGATTGTGGCAGCAATTGTAACACCTCCGGATGTAGTGAGTCAAATCATTGTAACCATTCCGATGTTATTAATCTATGAAGCGAGTATTTTAATTTCAAAAATAGTAGTAAAAAATCAAAAAAAAGTAAATGGCTGATATAATAGAAGAATTCAACGAGTACCGTTCGAAAATGAACGAAAAATTATTGGCAGACAATAATAAAATTGTAAAACGTATTTTTAATTTAGACACCAATGCATACGCAGCTGGCGCTTTGGACGTGAAAACCAAAGAATTACTGGGATTAGTAGCTTCAGCAGTTTTACGTTGTGATGATTGTGTAAAATACCATTTGGAAACCAGCCATAAAGAAGGTGTTACTAAAGAGGAAATGATGGAAGCTATGGGAATCGCAACACTTGTTGGCGGAACTATTGTTGTACCTCATTTACGCAGAGCTTATGAATTCTGGGAAGCATTGGAAGAAGCCGCGACTAAATAATTTGTTAAGAAGTTTAATCGTTTAATTGTTTATTCGTTTATTTGACAAGAATGAACGAATAAACAATAAACGAGTTTAAACGATTAAACCAAAGAATATGAAATTAAGAGCCGAAAATCTAATCAAAACCTATAAAGGACGCAGTGTTGTGAAAGGCATTTCGGTAGAAGTGAATCAAGGTGAAATCGTAGGTCTTTTAGGGCCAAATGGTGCAGGAAAAACAACTTCTTTCTATATGATTGTGGGATTGGTAAAACCCAATTCAGGAAATATATTTTTGGACGATTTGAACATCACTGACTACCCGATGTACAAAAGAGCACAACAGGGAATTGGATATTTGGCACAAGAAGCTTCAGTTTTTAGAAAATTAAGCATTGAAGACAATATACTGAGCGTTTTACAATTGACTAAACTATCCAAAGTGGAACAAGAAGCGAAAATGGAAAGCTTAATTGACGAGTTTAGTTTGGAACACATTCGTACTAACAGAGGCGATTTACTTTCCGGTGGAGAACGTCGTCGCACTGAAATTGCACGTTGTTTGGCCACCGACCCAAAATTCATCCTGTTAGACGAACCTTTCGCAGGTGTTGACCCTGTTGCCGTAGAAGACATTCAGAGAATTGTAGCACAGCTAAAAAATAAAAATATCGGTATTCTGATTACGGATCACAACGTACAAGAAACGCTGGCTATTACGGATAAAACTTACCTGATGTTTGAAGGCGGAATTCTGAAAGCAGGTATTCCGGAAGAATTAGTCGAAGATGAAATGGTGCGTAGGGTATATCTTGGACAAAATTTCGAATTGAGAAAGAAGAAATTGGAGTTTTAAAAACAGTGGTCAGTGGTCAGTCTTAAATACAGTGGTCACCTGAAGAAAGTGGTCAGTGGTCAGTGTTTATTTTTAGAAACAGTAACTACGAAATTCCAAAACTTATTAGCGTACTAGAAGTCCTTTTCATTAGCCATCAAAATCTTTCCCAAAAGAAGAAATGTATTCTTAAACAGACCAAATCAGAGGTTTCTTTAGAAGTGTCCTCGCTGATTTTGCAGAAGCCTACAGAAAAAGAGTTTATCCCAAACATTTTCAAAGCAAATTACCTGATTCCGATGCTGAAAACTCAGCAACATAAGTATGGCTGAAATTTGCAGTGAAGTGTAATTATATCAATGACAATACTCATAATTAGTTATTAAATGAAAGAAAATCAGTTGGTAAACTAATCAATTACCTGATCTTAGATCCTCAAAAATTCGGCATAAATATTTAAAAGTTTAGCCTTATTACTAAATCAACGTTCACTTTATCCTGGCAGCTAAATACTGAGCACTGAGCACTAAAATTTACTCCAGCGTAATAAACTGCAATTGCTGCAAATCTCCATTGTAAATATTAACATCTACTTTCCCTTTAATTCCTGGAACCGATGCTTTTTCTGTAAATTGCCAAAACAACCAGTCTTCATCAATTTCCTCCCTGTAAAAATTATAATTAGCGATCCAAAAAAGATAATCGCTGAACTCTTCTTTTAAAAAATCATCATAATAACGCTCACCTGTATAGATAATTGGCTTAACACCGTAATGGGATTCTACAGCATGCAACCAGCGCTTCAAGCCTAATTTAAGATTGACAATCGACTGATTTTTAGGCAATTTTTCAATGTCCAAAACAGGAGGTAAATCTCCTTTGTGAAGGGTAACCGTTTTTATAAAAAGCGCAGCTTGCTCCAGCGAATTTTCATTTGGGCGATAGTAATGATAGGCTCCCCGAATCATTTTATTTTCTTTGGCGCCAAGCCAATTCCTATCAAACTGACGGTCTTTTCTGTCTTTCCCAACCGTGGCACGGATGAAAACATAATGCAATGGATATTTTTTTTCTAAAGTATCAACGTAAGACCATCGGATTTTGCCTTGATATTCCGAAACATCAATACCAATACTTTTCCCTTCATGTTTTTCTAAAACATGATAATTTCGAACATCTGAAATGCGTTGGGCTTCTCTCTCAGCCTTAATAATTTTATCCGACTTAAAACCAAAATAATAGGCTAAACCGTTTCGATAATGAAAACCAATTCCGGCGAGCAATACCACAAAAAAAGTAATAATAGCATAGCGTAGCAACTTTCCGGAGAAAACAGCTGCTTTCTTTTTTGGTTTACGAATTACATTAGTTTTTCTTCGAACGGTTTGTTTTCTCATTCAAAAACTACTTTTTAAGCACTTTATTATTTACAACCGATAACAATACATAAAATAGTATTAACAATGGAATTCCTAAATAGCGAAAGAAAACTAGCAATAAAAGAGCACAAGTTAAAAAGATGATTTGAAGTGAATTTTCTTTGAAACTGAACTTCTTGACTTTCAAAGAAAATAACGGAATTTCTGCATTAAGCATGTAAGCACTTACGAGCGTTACCACCAATAGAAACCATAGATTGGTCAATAGCTCAACAATGAATATAGAATCCGTATATCGTAAAACTAAAGGAAGACTTAAAATAAATAGTGCATTGGCAGGTGTTGGCAAACCAATGAAAGATTCCGTTTGACGGGTATCAATATTAAAATTAGCCAAACGGTAGCAAGATCCCAATGTAATGATAAAACCTAAATATGGGAAAAACTGCAAATGACCAGCCGCTGCGGTAGACGAATGACTAATCATCATTTGAAACATTACCAAACCCGGAACCACACCGCTGGTAACCATATCAGCCAAAGAATCCAATTGCAATCCCAGCGGACTGGAAACGTTGAACAATCGGGCAAAAAAACCATCAAAAAAATCCAAAAATATACCCAGACAAACAAAATAAAAAGCCATTTCAAAATCTTGGTTGAAAGCAAATACCAATGCGATACAGCCGCAAAAAAGATTCAGAAGCGTAATTAAATTCGGAATATGCTTTTTAATAGTCATGATAATACAGTTTAAGGAATCAAAGTCGCAAATTTAGCATAATAAGTCAATGATAAGTACGTTTTTCAGTAGAGATTTTTTAACAGCAAAAGACAACATCAGTTGTTTTGATCATGATTATTCTATTGTCAAATTTATTATGTTAAATAAGCAACCACAGGAAAAAATTCTATTTAAAAAAAATCAGCGAAAATCAGCTTCATCCGTTTCATCCGCGTGCCACTTTAAAATGTAGCAACACTCCTTTAAAATTAAACCGTGCGGCCAACACAGTAAATTAAACAGCAAAATGAAATAACCTGAGTAAAAAATTATATTTTTGATAAAAATTAAACGGACATTTCGTTTGTAAAAATGACACCCTTGAAAAAAAACTTTTTAGCAGCAATCCTTCTGATAAGTACCCTGATGCACAGTCAGGTTGTTAGGAAATACTCGAATGAGTTCATGAATATCGGCGTGGATGCGGCGGCATTAGGTATGTCAAATACTGTCGTGGCTTCAACCAATGATGTCAATTCAGGATATTGGAATCCTGCTGGTCTCATCCGTCTGCAAGACCATCAGGTGTCTTTAATGCACGCAAATTATTTTGCGAACATCGCCCAATACGATTACTTGGCCTATGCCAGTCCAATAGACGACCGCAGCGCTTGGGGAATTTCATTAATCCGTTTTGGGGTAGATGACATTTTGAATACTACAGAACTAATCGACAGCCAAGGCAATATTGACTACAACCGAATCAGTTTGTTTTCAACTGCTGATTATGGCTTCACTTTTTCTTATGCGCGAAAATTACCGGTTCCCGGATTTCAGTATGGCGTGAATGCGAAAATCATCCGACGCATTATTGGGAAATTTGCCAGTTCTTGGGGATTTGGTTTTGACGTTGGATTACAATTCGAAAAAAACGACTGGCAATATGGACTGATGCTTCGCGATATTACTACTACTTATAATATTTGGAATATTGACGAGGACGAGTATCAGAAAATTGCAAATGCGATACCCGGAGAAAATCAGGAATTACCGGAAAGTACCGAGATTACGGCTCCAAAAGCACAACTAGGAATTGCCAAAAAATTTATTATCCGGTATGATTACAGCATTCAGGCTGCAGCCAATGTGAACATGCGCTTTGCCAGAACCAATGACGTAATTGCAACTGATTTTGTGAGTATCGACCCGGCTTTGGGACTGGAATTTGGATATACTGATTTAGTTTTTGTTCGTGCCGGAGTGGGGAATTTTCAGAATGTACAGCAATTGGATAGTACAGAAAAAGTAGGTTTCCAACCCAATATCGGTTTGGGATTTAAATACAAAGGCATCCAGATTGATTATGCGCTGACTGATTTAGGCAATCAAAGTGCTACCTTATATTCGAATATTTTTTCGGTAAAAGTAGATTTGGGAATGTTTAGAAATTAATTTAGAAGAACACTTAAAATTAAATAGCAACATTGAATTTGAAACAGTTTTTTCGAACTTCATACCAAGTTGCAAAAACCCGTTTCAATTACAAACGTTTCTGGTTTACCAAAAAACTTTATGCGCCTTTTTTCTTTCCTTAAACCCGTTAGGTGTAATTCAAGTTTCTTTTTAACGCATAGAAACATAGTTTTTATGTATTTCTATTAAAACGTTTCACTTTATTTTAGTAAAACATAGCTTTGTTACCCAAGAATTGGGCTATCCTGCTCTTTTTTTCTATGAATCTATGTGTTTAATTTAAATTCTTCTCGGCGTTCTTAATTTTAAATAATTGCACCCAACGGGTTTTCTTTAAGTATCTTTGGAAGACAAATTAATTCAATGGAATAGGAAATCATTTCAATCTGTGCCATCCGTAATCCATATTTTAACATTCCCTTAAATGCATCCATCTTCTTTCAAAAAAATAGTATTACTCCTATTCTTATTTCTAACGGTACATTTTAGTTTCGGACAAAACATTCAATTATCAAAAAACACACACGTCAGCGTAATCACTTGTGGAACAGGTAATGAATCCTATTCGCTTTTTGGACACACGGCAATTCGAGTAAAGGATACAACCAACGCCATTGATGTAGTGTATAATTATGGCGCTTTTGACTTCAATACGCCAAATTTCGTGATGAAATTCATAAAAGGAAACTTGCAATATTTTGCTGTAGCACACTCCTATCCTGATTTTATCAATCAATATCAGTATGAAAAAAGATCCGTTTATGAGCAGGAACTGAATATCCCTCTTAATTTAAAACAAAAACTATTTGACAACCTGAATACCTCTTTGGCTTCCGGTGAAAGTCATTATACCTATAAATTTATCGACAAAAATTGCACCTCGATGGTGGTTGACATCATCAATAAAACATTGGACACTGTTGCCATTGTAAAAAATACCGATACTGATATCACGTACAGAACCATATTATACCCGTATTTTGACGGTCATTTTTATGAAAAATTAGGAACCAGTATTATTTTTGGTAAAAAAGTAGATCAATTAGGAAGCAAAATATTTCTCCCTTTTGAATTGCAGAAAAGCCTGAAAAAAGTTTCTTTTCAAAACCAACCATTGGCAAAGCAAAACAAAACCATAATCGAATTCAAAAATGAAGTTCCTATGTCTTGGTGGAATAATCCCTACACGTATTTTATACTGCTTAGTTTCATCGCTTTTATAAACAAGAAAAGCATCGATTTGTTCTACCTCAGCATCATGGCTATACTTGGAATATTCTTTGCGTTTGTTGGGTTTTATTCGTTACATCCGGAATTAGGATACAACTACAATATTCTACTTTTCAACCCATCATTATTAGGATTACTTTATTTTTATTGGACAAAAAACAAAAAGGGAATTTATAATTTGGCGCTGTTCAATATACTATCATTAGTAGTTTATTTCTTTTTTATAATCAACAAAGCACATTTGGTGTTAGTATTACCATCGGTAGTTTGCAGCGGAGTTGTTTTAGTGAGAATGGCTATTCAAAATAAGAAACGCATTCCTATCATTATCTAAGCAACCGTTTTAATACTTTTAGTAAAATTCCTCTTAACAATCAGTATTCAACTGCTAATTCGCTAATTTTTTTTAATGTATGAATTCGTGTACTTCATGACTGAAATAATTATTTTGTAGTCTGTACAAATAGTCCTAAAATAAATCACCATTTTGAATTTAATTCGTTTAAATCCGTGGCGAAAAAGCAACAATATTGAACTCCAAAATAAATAATAATAATAATAATAATAATAATGACAGTAATAGCTACTGGCCCCTATAAAACAACACAGTAGTTATTGTTTTAAAAGCAATGTTCAAATCCAGATAAATACTGCGGTGCTTGATGTAATACAGGTCATATTGCAGCTTGATTAAACTATCATCAATGGTTTCCCCGTACGAATAATTGACTTGCGCCCAACCGGTAAGACCCGGTTTAATGATGTGTCTGGTCTCATAAAAAGGCATTATTTCAGCAATTTCTTTTACAAAAACAGGACGTTCCGGACGCGGACCAATAACAGCCATGTCACCTTTTAAAATATTAATAAACTGAGGAAATTCATCCATTCTGGTTTTACGTAAAAATTTTCCAAACATTGTCACTCTGGAATCATTTGTAGCGGTAAAAACAGCACCATTAGATTCGGCATTTTTTACCATCGTGCGGAATTTCAAAATTTTAAAAACAGCCCCGTCTTTGCCCACACGCTCTTGCGAATAAAATAGACCTCCCCTATTCCCGATAACATTTCCCACCAGTATCAATGGAAACAAAAACGCACCTATAATAAGACCGGACAAAGAAATGGCAATCTCAAAAATACGCATGGTCAATCGGTATAATTTATTTTGATTGCTTCGACTGAAGGGGAAAAAGCGATAAAAATCGCGAGACATATACTGTACTGGAATACGTTGCGTTTTACTTTCGTAAACCTGGGTGTATTCTCGAATAATATTTCCAGACTCTAATAAATGCAGCAATTGCTGGTACAACTCAGGAGTGATCCCCTCCGTTTTTTGGGAAGCAATGACAATTTCAGAAATCCCATTTTCTTTAACAAAAGAAAACAAATGATCTCTTTTGATGTGTTGTACATAATGGTATTCCTCCATTTCCTCTTCATTGGCATCCGTATTAACAAAACCAATTATTTTATAATGCGGATCAATATTTTCTAGTCCTAAAATGAGCTCTTGGACCTGTTCCTGATCACAAATTAATATGGCTTTTTGAAAAAATCGATTGGAGGCTAAAAAAGCAACATACATCATGCGCCAGATAAACAATGCCAGAAAAATGACCAGAAAAAACAATAGAATTTGGAGTCGGTTGGAAGGCAATTGCGGGGAAAAAAAGGGTGTCATCAAATACACTAAAACGGTGGTCGAAACGGTAATAAGAGTACTTTTCAATACCTGATATTGGTTGCTGGCCACCTGAAGATTGTACATTTCAAAAATAGTACCAAATACATTAATGTAAATTGCCAAAACGATAGCCCAATAATAATTTGTGGCAGATATCGTAAAATAATCAAAAGCAAATACGTTTCCAGTAACGTACAAAGCCGTCAAAACGAACAGAACATCAAAAAGCCGAAGAATCATCTTTCGCTCTGATATTTCAAAATGCATTTTGTCAAATGAAAACATTTGTGTATTGGGGTTTTGACGCAATTTAGTGCTTTTGTACCAAATTAAAATTATGATATATTAATTTTTTTAACAAAACCCATTTTTTAACTTAATAAATTTTTTAATTGCAGAAAATTGACAATGAAATGTTACAAAAAATCAGTCAAAATGCATAAAAATAAGGTTTACAAATATTAACCGGTGTAATCTTTTATCCAAAAAAATAATTTAAAATTTATAACGTATCATTTAAAAAGTTAGTTATGAATTTTCGACGACCTTTAGGGCTGGGGTAAAACGAAAATTAAAACAAATCCTATTTTCTTTTTCCTTCCCCAACGCTAAAGTGAGGAAAAAAGAAACACAACGATATCCTAATTCAAGAACGTCCATAATTCTCGGCTCCCTTTAGGACTGGGGTAAAACGAAAACATTCAGCAATCACAATAATTATTGGCTCTATTTAGGATTAGGATAAAATGAAAACATTTAGCAAGTATTTCTTCATTCTATATTCACTTTCATCTATATTTTCTACTCTCCTTCTACAATACTCTTTTTCTTGGGAAATCCCAACTGCACATTCAACAGAGATAAAGAATACACAAAAGCAGGTGCAGCGGTACGCATGGCAGCGTGATTAATCGTCAAAAACCAAAAAGCAACAAAACACAACAAAAACATATTGAACTTATTCTCTAAATACAAAACCAGCGGCGTAAAAAACAAAAGCAACAATGCTATTATACCCATAGAGCCATGTTCCGCTAACATCCGCGTAATTTCGTCATGCGATAACACTTTAATTCCAGTTTCCTCCTCACGAACTTCAGCCCCTTTTCCAACTCCTACCCCAAAAATAGGATTTTTTAAAAACGTATTTATCTCGTTTTGGGCTATATCCTCCCTACCGGTAAACTGACTCTGTTTAGTCTTTCCTGCGGCATCTTGATTAGAATACCGTTTGTCAATAAGACCGCCTGTTTGAAATGAGGTATAGGACCATGTTGCGATCATGACTCCTATTAATAAAACAATAATATAATTTAACTTAACCCTTCCGCCAAAATTAGATTTAAAATACAAAAATACAAGTAACAAAACGATCATTAGGAAACCCGTTATCATTCCGCCTCTGGAGAACGTAAGTATTCCACGGTAGGTGATATTTAAGGCAATGATCAAATTGAGAATCACTTGAAATTTTGTTTTAGAATCCAATATTACTCTGGAAAAAAAAATAAACATTCCCAAACCTAAAATCGTGGCCACCTGATTGGGTCCATACCCCCCGGAAGTTTGAAAATTAGATTCGGTTCCGGTAACAACATCCTGAACATTAGGAGTATAAAAAGTGAGGTACACCATACAAGTGATAATAGGCAATCCCATACTCAACAAGACACTGTTGATTTCTGCTAAAGCAATTTTACGCCGGAACGTATACAAAGAAGCGAGCCCCAAACAAACGGGACCGGAAATATTAAACGCAATGGCCTTCCGAATATTAGTATCAAAATTCAATGTGAAAGTCGAAATAATGACACTTGGAACCAACAACAACAGAAAAATCCAATAGGGCACTGCACCTTTAGAAAAACCACTGTAATACATCCCAATCAAAATAAAGACCATCACCCCATACTTAGAAATCTCATAAAGTGGATTACCACCGGTCATCCTTAAAAAAACTTCACTTCCTACAACATACGCCGCGGCAATCAACGCTTCGTTATTTCTATTCTGTTTTTTTATTATGTAATAAACCCCGTAAATAAAAATCGAATACCCATAAATCTTTGCTGTAAAAGGCAACAAAAAGCCCAATGCACCAACCACCACATGGAAAAGAATTAAATAAAGATAGGACTGATCCTCTTTTTTCATTTGTAACTATTTTGCAACCAATTTAAATACTGTGCGATAACGGCTGTTTCTGAATTATGATCCCCTACCGTACGGTAAAAGGCTTGACCAAACTCCAACTGCAACAATTCATTTTCGATTAATACCACCAAAGCCTTATAAAATAAGGACTCCTGTTGTGCCGCAATAAGAAAACCGTTTTTGCCGTGTGAAACTAAAGAGGCTATCTCTCCTACTGCAGTAACCACTACTGGTTTTTGATACCATCCATACTCCAAAAGTGCCACGGGTAGTCCCTCTGATTGTGACGTGAGAATCCCTACAGTCGATTGCTCCAATATATGGGCTATATCATTTTTGCTACCGTAAAGAAACACATTTTTTTCTAAATCAAATGCTACAATTAGATCCTTAATTTTCTGGGAATAATCATCATTAAAATCTTTACCAACCAAGTGAAAGGTCCACTCGGGATGGGATAATTTCAATTTACACGCAACGTCCAATAATAAAAAATGATTTTTTTGCAATCTCAAATTAGCCAGACAGACAATCCGCTTTCCGGGAATTCCCTCCAAAAAGGTCTCTGATGTACTGTTATTTTCTTCTGATGGAAAATTAGGCAAGAAAATGGTATTATTAAAATTTAATTTTTGCTCCGCCCAAACTTTCAATTTTTGGTTAACAGCAACAATACCACTAAAAAATGGAGCTGTAATTCGTAAAGCACCCAAAGGTCTTTTATATAGAAATTCACTATCCCCATAATGATCATGCCAGACTAAGTGCAAAGTGGGACAACTTAATTTTAATAAAAAAGCTATAAAAAATGAGGTGCTATGCGCATGAACCACAGCTACACGATGCTGTTTCACAAACTTTCTCAGCCTGTAAACGGCTTCAAAGTCAACCACACTTTTTTTATTCAAAAACAAATACGAAACGGAGTTACCTACTTCAACTTTCAAAGGTCCTTCCTTACGGGTAACCACCAATCCCGAAAACTCGATTGTTTCGGCTAATGCATTAGCATAACTGACTGCCATACGCTCTGCACCGCCCGCATCAAGTGAATCGATAATTTGAACAATCCTTATTGTATCCGTACTTTGTTTCATTTTGCATCTTTAATAATTCCGCTGCATCTCCTCAAACTTTAAACAATTAACCCTCCTTAAACAATTAAACAGTTAATCCTGTTCAAACAATCAAACCCTCAATCGCCTGCTCAAAAACCTCCAGCGTATAACTCCTCGACCAGTCCGAGGCTTTAATTCGTTTACGGTCAAAATCCGTTTGATCCTGCAAAACAGCTTCTATCAATCGACTATCATGCTCTAAATCCATTTTCAGCAAAAGCCCTCTTTTCCCATAATCCAGCATAAAAGGCACACACGAAACAGAAGTGGCAACAGGAACACAACCCCAAAACATCCCCTCGGCAATCACTTTGGGCCACCCTTCACTTTCAGAAGGCAACACTATAAAATGACTGTCCTGATAGGCTTTTTGTACGATTGCTTTGGATTGATTTCCTTCTAAAGTAATAATGTACTCTAGCTGATGGACTGCAATATAATCCTCCAAAACTTCCCGTTCTACTCCTTCACCATACATGCGCAAACGCACGGCATACCCTTTTTGATGCAATCTTTCAATCAACTGAATGGCATAAAGCGGCTGTTTTCCTTTGACTAAAGTACCCACAAAAACAAAATCTAATACGCCTTGTAACACTTTTGGTGGTAGAGCCATTTTTTCGTTTTCCGAATACGTAGCGGTGAAAAATGGTTTAATATTTCGGGAACTTCCCTCCCATTCCCCATACACTAAAACCTGCGTATTTCGCGTCAAAAAAGTGTTGCTTAATATCCATTTTTGCAATTTGTACGTCCAAGGCTGTTTTGATTTAGGATCCCAATTCCCGGCATATTTAGCCGTTTTGGGAGTATTGGGAAATAAAATTTGAACTAAACAACCCAATAAACCGATATTTCCTGGACAACGCAAATGAATATGATCGGCGTTATTCATACCAACAAAAATTTGCCCGCAAATCCCCGGAATTTTTAAAAAAGCATTAAAGAGGCTTTTAAAGTTCAGTATATCAAAATTAGCAATAGCATTATATTTGATATTAGGATGATTATAAGCGCAGTCGATAGTAGTCTTATCTGTTGATGCCAGTGGTGCTACTATCAAAATCTCTGTTAGATAGTTTCCCCAAACATTCATTTCACGAACATAGGGAGCATACGCATAATATTTGTTCTCTTCTTTTATGTGAGGAACATGAGTGATAATAACAAACTTCATAAAACAAGTTCAGAAAAAATATTACAATACATATTGATACTAAATTTATCTAAAAACGTAGCTCTTGCCTCCCTGCTCATCTGCTCTTGAGCATCGAAATTGCTTTCAACTCTACCAAATAATAAAACCATCGATGCAATATTAGAATCAAATTTAAAACATTCTTTCCCGTCTATTAAATAATCAGCCAGTCCTGTGGTATTCGAAATTAACAGAGGGGTCTGATTCATCATTGATTCCAAACCAACAGTAGGCAAATTATCAAATTTTGATGGAATTACTGTGAAATGGCTCTCGTTCAAATAATCATCAATACTACTATATTCCAATGCTCCCTTATACTCTATACCTAAAATATTCCTAACCAATTCGTTAATTTTTACTCCTTGGCTTCCAGTTCCTGCAATTCTCAAAATAATTTTTGAATTTACAACCCTCTCCTTGTATTCTTTATAAGCTTCAATTAAATCAATCACTCCTTTTGAAGGATCCAATCTGCCCAAATACGATAAAATAATAATATTTTTTGGGAGGGCTTTATTATTTTCAAATCGATCCACCATGGGATTCAAGACTACAGATCCTTTATGGATACCATGAAATAAGGCCAAATCCTTTTTAGCCAATTCAGAGGGACATACAAATACATCACAGAACAAGTTGTAAAAAACTTTTTTTCTGAAAAATAGTATTTTTTGCTTCAATGTGACTTTTTTTAGATCTGTCAAAAGTTGATCCGTCAAGGTATGATAATAATCAAAAGTTTTTACTGTTCCAAAAGACAACAATTTTGAGCCTAAAATAGTAATATTGCTTCCAACAAAATGGCCAATTATCACATCCGGTTTGTATTTAACATGTATTTTACAATACCATAAAAAATCTTGTAAAGAAGTAGGTCTTTTTATTGTAGGCCAGGAAAAAACAACAATTTTTCCTGCACCTTTTAAGACAATCTTTTTTTCTAGCAAGTAGGGTTGATGAGAAATAAAAACAACCTGATGTCCTAATTCAGCCAGATAGTTTGCCAAATGATAACTCATAGCCGAAAAAGAGACCTCACTATAATTATGGGCTATTAATATTGTTTTCATTAATTTATACCTGTTATGCTTTTGTTGCTTCTAAATAAATAGTAGAACCATTATAACTATTATATAAAGATTTTAAAAAATCAATATAAAATTTTTTGCTTTTTACTTCAAGATAAGGAAATCTCTTAACCGTAGCCTTACATTTAGCAAAGTGATTAATTTCAAAAATAGAGGTGATATTTTCTTTAGTAAAAAAATTCAAATGAACTGGTGGTTTATCTTGAAATATGGCGTCTTTGTCCCTTTTTGAATAATTATAAATCTTATTATAATTTGGAGTAGAAAGAATAACTTTTCCGTTTTTATTTAATTTTTTATAAGCCAACTCCAGAAATAATTTTAAGTCCTGTAAGTGCTCTATTACCTCCCATAGCATAATTACATCAAAAGATTCTCCTATAGTATTAATAACGGTAAAATCATCGTTAATGGTATTAAGTTTTAAAAATTGAGATTTTTTGTACGATTCTTTATCAATTTCAATTCCTAAATATTTAATCTTTTCATTTTCATTGCGAATATAGGAACCAATTAGACCGATACCACTTCCTATTTCGAGAACAGATTCACATTTCCCATTGAGAACATGTTTTTTTAAAAGCCTTGAACGATGATATCCAACTTTAATTTTTTTATTTTTTAAAAGCATGGCGTACTCCACTATGGCGTGGTTCCGATAAATTGCATTGTCTTTATTATATAATTCATCGTAAACTGCAATAAATTGATCTTGAGAATAAATTGTTAAACAAAAAATTAGTTTACATTTTTTGCATTGTCCTAAATTATAGGTTTTATTAATCAATTTATATTCGCTCTGACAAATTTTACATTCTTTGTATTCCATAGTGTTTTTTTTTTTAAAAGAAGAATATACATTAACACTTAGCTCTTTAATTATCATAAATTTTACTTTGGTCTTTTAAACCACAAACTCCACCAACCGACAGTCCTTCCCACTGCTTCCGTAAAGGCTTCTTTTTTAGTGCTACTGGTTAAAGTATTACTAAATCGAATACTAGTCAAAAGCAAAGTAATCGCATGCCATTTTAGTTGATGTTCTAATTTTGGCTGAGGGTTCTTTGTTCTCCAAACATACCAACCATTTCGCACGACCATTTTCCCGTATTGATATTTATTAGGTCTTCCTGCGGTATCGTGATGATGGTACAAAGTTGCAGCAGTATTCAAATATAACTTACCCATTTTAGCTACTCTCAAGCTAAAATCAGCATCTTCATACAGCCCATAGCCGTCGAAATAAGTTGAAAAATTTAAAGTAGCAAATACTTTTTTTCTAAACGAAGATACTCCGCCCATCAACATTTCCACTTCATACGTTTTACCGCTAGGAGGCAAAAAACCAACACTACGACCGTGCGAATACATAGAGGAATACCCTGGTGGACAATCACTGTCTAATCCCAATTTTTTTCTTAGCACGAATCGACTGCCGTCTTTTCTTTTCCATCCGTCAAAATAAAATTCATTCATATTTGGCTGATATTCCTCTCCAACAAATTCAGTTTTAATTTCATCAATAATATAACCTCCAACACCCAAAGCCTCTGGAAAGATTTGATACGTTTTTAATAGTTCTTCAAAATAAGTAGCTGTCAAAACAATATCATCGTCTAAAAAGCATACAACTTCTGCATCAGCTGCAACTCTTTCAATTCCAAAATTGCGTTGTTTAGTCAAGCCTCGATGTTGTGGTGGAACGGAGTAATAATTTAAGTTATCAAATGAATTATTACCTAAAATTAACGTCGTTTCCTGATTAGTGGAGCCATCGATAATTAAAATTTCATCTGGATATATTGTTTGCTCTCTCACAGACTTTAATAGTTGCAATAAAGGCCTAGCACGCATGTAAGTACAAATTATCAATGAAAATTTCATGAATCTATTTTTAATTGATTAGCCCAAAAGAGACTCTGGTTCCATTGCTTATTAAAAACTGCGAAATATTGAAAAGGATTCCTAATCTTTTGATGCTTATAAAACTTAAAAAACAAAACGGTTTTATACCCTAAGATTTGCTGTTTTGTGTTATGCGTAATCAAATACAGCATCACTGTAGGAGATGGCTTTGGCTGAATGGTTTCAGCATGCCACCGCAGTAATGGTTTCGTTCTAAACCCTCCAACTGGTGCTTTTAAATGCAATATTAAAGGTTCCGGTAAAAATAAAACATCATGCCCTTGATTTCGTAATTGCATCCCAAAATCACTATCTTCACCATAACCGAATTCCAATGCCAAATTAAATTTTACATTCTGTAAAATGGTTCTTTTTAAAAAACTATTGCCAGCACCAAAAGTAGGCCATTGTATTACCTTGCGATGTAATATCCTCTCTTTTTTTTGAGGATAGGATGTTGTAACTACATTGCAACCATATTTTTTTATTTTTTGAAAAACCTCGTTCAGTAAATCTGAATCAAATCGATTATCATCATCCGCTAAAAAAACCCATTCACTTGTAGTTTGATTCAAAGCCAAATTTCTGGCATTACAAGCTCCTGCCTGATGCGTGAAAATATGCTGTATTTCAAATGGCCAATTTTCCGTTGCTATATAATCCAATTCACTCTTACTGAATGGTTCTGGATTTTGTTCCACTATAATAATCTTATGCGGTAAAAGACTTTGTTTTGAAAAATCTTTTAATACATCATATAAATAGTTGCTTCTTCCAATAGTAGGGATAATTACATCAATAATTCCTGTATCTATAACTACTCTTGATGACTGAACGACAATACCATCTATATTTATTTTATTACTAATTCTTCTTTTATAAAAAAGTGCGGAAATAAAAGAATAAAACAAAATTTTGCGTTCATATAAAAGCAAATTCAACGCTAACAAAAACACCCATCTCGTTTTATAATGCTGCTTTACAAAACGAAATAGAGTAAGGCTGGATGCTGTAGTAGGCGAATCACTTATTTGTACCGACTTTAAAAGTTGTGGTTCAGAATAACACAACAATCCCAAAGGCATACACAATTTAGCCATTGAACTCAAATAATAATCAAAATCGGGATCGCAAACTATTTTATCACCTATTAAGTTCAAAACAGAAGCATGAATAACCCCAACATAACTGCTCATTTGCCATGTGGGATACGACACCTCTTTATTTACATTTATAAATAAAGACTCCTCTACATATCCGATGGAATTATCAAAAAAATTACCTGATTTCGGTCGAAACGAGAGCATCATTTTATTATGATGGAGAAGAGTATTTATCATTTCAACAGCAAGGTGTTCCTTGTAAGTCGAATGACACCAAACTATCTTTTCATCAGGAAATGCAACTGCTAATTTAATTAAGCCAGCTGCAATAGTCCCTGTATAATCAAATTTAATTTTCTGATTTTCCGGACTAATTACTTCTGTAATTTTATTCTCCAAATGATATACTACAATCAAAGATTACTGAATTAAAGATTGATAAAATACTAAACTCTGTTGTGCCACTTTCTCCATGCTGAATTTTTCGCTAACCTTCTTTTTAGCCGCCAATCCAAAATCTTTTTGCAATTCATCATCATCCATCAGCTGAATAATTCGAGCAGCATACTGCAAATGATCTTTTGGATGCACTAAAAATCCATTCACCCCTTCATCAATAACTTCTGGAGCCCATCCAATATTCGAAGATACAATAGGTTTTTGCAATGCCATGGCCTCAATCCAGGAAACGGGCAAGGCTTCTGCAAAAGTAGGAAATACACAAAGAGTCGCTGCGTTAATTTGATTTTTTATATCATGATACGGCACAGCGCCTAAATAAGTCACATTGAGAAGTGCAGCTGGGGTAAACAAATTTTGCATCAGCCGCCAAGTGGAACCATCTCCCGAAATAATATCTGGAACATCTTTTCCTATCAGAATTAATTTCGCTTCTGGTTTTTTCGCAACCACTGCATTAAAAATAAAAGGCAACTCTAACAATCCTTTTTTACGAATTAAACTCCCAAAATACAGTATGTTGTTCTTATTTTTATTAGCATTTATATTTTTGTTATTGCTATTGTCATCGCTATTATAATTAAAGACATCCGTATCAATACCATTCGGAATGATTGTAAATTTCTTCGCCAAACCAAACACCTCATTAGTAGTGTCAGCAGTAAACTGACTGACAGATAGCAAACCATTGGCATTTTTTAACGCTCTTTTTTCGTGAAATCGATTCACCCATTTTACAGGACGCTGATCCAAATGACAAAAATAGGTATCAGAACCGTTCAACCGTATCACAACAAGGCATTTTTTAGGTGAAATAAATGACGTGATTCCGGTCCAGTCCGGTGTTTCTACCAAATCAATTTCTTTATCCTCATGTAAAGTATTAATAATGTTCTCCAGTTTTTTTCGGGTCAAATACCAAGACAATCCCTTAAATTTTACATTTCTGATTTGTTGGATACAAATACCATTGTCATAAAAAACACCTTCTTCTTTTTGAGCATACACTAAAACACGTACCGAACAGCCTTCCGCTAAAAGTCCCATCGCCAGATTTTTGATGCTCGTTCCTAAGCCTCCGGAACTTCCCGTTTTCGGATGTGGATATTCAGGCGTTAAAAAAGCTATTTTCATAAATTATTGCTTAAAAAAATCTTTAATAATTATACTGGTAAACAGTCTGGCTCCGGTATCATTCAGATGGCCGCAGGAAGAAAAATATTGATCTCCCTCCACCGCTTTTTCATAATTATGAATTTCAGGATAGAGTCGTTGCACTTTTTCAAAATAATTCAATCCTTTAGTATTGTTGCACATCGGAGTCATTACGGCAATCAAATTTATATTGTTCGCTTTACAAAGCTGTTTAATTTCTTCATAATATTTATTGTGTACCGGTTTTAGATTCGTCAGGTTATTTTTCATATTACCCTTTTTATTTCCTAAAGGATAATATCCTAAATGGGCTAAATAGGTGGTCGGTTCGTTAACTACTGTTTTGTAGAGTTCCCTAAATCCTATTTTAGAGTCAAATGATACATACCGATAAAAAGGCACATAATACAATTCTTTGTAATCCGTCTCCTGTGAAAAATGATTACGAATAATTTTAGAATCATGGAGAAAAGGAAGAAAATGAGACGAAACGCCGTCATCTCGTTTCTCATTGGACAAATTCAAATCCGTCTCCAGTATCACATTCTTTATAGTATAATTACGTTCCACCATCAATTTTAACAATAATGAAGCTTCAAATAAATGGCCTCCGCTCATCCCATAATTAAATGTTTTCAATCCTTTTTCGGCAAACATAGGAGCTACAAAATGATTATTGGCTCTGGACGACCCTAAAATAACCACATCATAATCACGCGCTGTTGAGTTGTAAACATAATCAATTTTCCCCCTATTCGAATACTGTAAATAAACAGTGGTGTACAAAAAATCCAATACCACCAACAGTAAAAGTAGTAACACGACGGTTTTGACTGTAAAAATTAAAAACTGCTTCATTGTTGTTTTATTCTGTATTATTATTCTAGTATTTTAATGTATGGTATTTGATACCTCGATTTGACAAACCAATCTTTTGTCACGTCGAGTGCAGTCGAGACGCTTTTATGTCTTAATCAATCTCGACTGCGCTCGATTTGACAATTAAACTACTCTCTTTGTCACGTCGAGCGTAGACGAAGGACTCGATTTGATAATTAAACTACTATCTTTGTCACGTCGAGCGCAGTCGAGACGCTTTTATGTCTTAATGAATCTCGACTGCGCTCGATTTGACAATTAAACTACTCACTATGTCACGTCGAGTGCAGTCGAGACGCTTTTATGTCTTAATGAATCTCGACTGCGCTCGATTTGACAATTAAACTATTCTCTTTGTCACGTTGAGCGCAGTCGAGACGCTTTTATGTCTTAATGAATCTCGACTGCGCTCGATTTGATAATTAAACTACTCACTATGTCACGTCGAGTGCAGTCGAGACGCTTTTATGTCTTAATGAATCTCGACTGCGCTCGATTTGACAATTAAACTACTCTCTTTGTCACGTCGAGCGCAGTCGAGACGCTTAGTAAAACTATTCTTCTATATCTTCAAAATCCGATTTGTATTTATGATGCGTTGCATTTCTACATTCTGATAAATCTTGTAATTTGTCAAAATTTTCATCAATTAGCGCTTGTTTTTTCATCCTACTCCATTTTTTTATTTTTTTTTCAAATTCGATAGCCTGATTAGGATCAGTAAAATCCTGATAAAAAACTAATAAAACCGGTCTTCTACTGTACGTATAGGCTTCTGGATATTTACCCATATTATGTTCCATAACTCTTCTCTCAATATCAGAAGTCAAACCTACGTATAGTGAATCGTCAATACAACGAAGAATATATACATAGTAGAATTTCATATACTGTTTTATTTTAAATTAAACGAATCTCGACTATAGCTTGTCCTGAGCGTAGACGAAGGACTCGATTTGACAACTCGACTATAGCTTGTCCTGAGTGTAGACGAAGGACTCGATCTGAAATCGTACTCATTCTTGTCACGTCGAAAGTTTATACTGAGCGAAGTCGAAGTACAGTCGAGACGCTTTATCACTTCGAAAGTTTATACTAAGCAGAAACAAATTACAATCAATTTCCTTATTTATATCAAAACTGAAAATAAATAAATTCTTTATAATCGGAATAGGTTCCCAATGCTACAATCACCGCAAGGCATAATGTTAATTTCAAATAACTGTATTTCCCAGAAATGGGTTCTATTTGCGTACGGCTGTTCCATTCCAGAATAATAAAAGCAAGTATCATTATAATGATTTCGTAATTGTAACGCTCGTTTTCTAAATACTGTGATTCAAAAATTCTATTGGTAAAAATACGACCAATATATTCAAAAGCTTCTGTTATCGATTTTACCCGGAAGAAAATCCAAGCAAAGCAGGTTAATGCAAACGTACTGACAATACTAAAGAAAACTTTAACGGAGTTCAAATCCCAATACAAGGATACTGTTTCCATATTAGACCGATTCCGTTTCAAAAGCAATAGCGGTAAAAAATACAAAGCGTTAATGAAACCCCAAGCAATAAAAGTCCAATTGGCGCCATGCCAAAAACCACTGACCAAAAAAATTATAAACGTATTGCGGATTTTCATCGCCGTACCACCACTGCTACCGCCCAAAGGAATGTATAAATAGTCTCGAAACCAAGACGAAAGCGAAATGTGCCAACGCCGCCAAAACTCGGAAATATCTCTGGAAAAATACGGATAATTAAAATTACGCAATAAATCGATGCCAAACAATTTAGACATACCCAATGCCATATCCGAATAACCTGAAAAATCACCATAAATCTGGAAGGCGAAATAAACGGATCCAAGAATCAGTGACAAAGAGTTCATCGATTCGTAATTATCAAAAATCGCATTGGCATAGGTCGCACAGGTATCCGCGATAACCACTTTTTTGACCAATCCCCAAACAAACTGAAAGATTCCTTCTTTCGCCTTTTGATAGTCAAAACTCCGTTTTACTTTCACTTGAGGCAATAAATGCGTCGCTCTTTCAATAGGCCCCGCCACGAGCAATGGAAAATAACTGACAAATAAAGAGTAATCTACAAAATTATATTCTGCCTTAATTCTTTTTAAATAAATATCAATTACATAAGATAATCCGTGAAACGTATAAAAGGAAATACCTACCGGCAGAATAACGTTTAGTAATAAGGGACTAGTTTGCAGCCCGAATCCATTTAATAATTGGGAGAAAGAATCTGCAAAAAAATTATAATATTTAAATACCCCCAAGAAACCCAGATTTATACTGATGCTCAACCAAAACCAAAATTTTCGTCCAAGTTCCGTCTTGGCTTTTTCTATCCGAATACCAGTATAATAATCTAAAAAAGTGGAGAAAACCAACAAGAACAAAAAACGCCAATCCCAACAGGAATAAAAATAGTAGCTCGCTATAATAAGTACTGCATTTTGAGTGCTTTTGGTTTTATTAAAAACAAACCAGTACAAAACAAATACAATAGGCAGGAAAATGGCAAAGGAAAACGAATTAAAAAACATACTATTTACAGCTATTATGGATGTAGAAAGAGGATAAATCTTTATCGATTGTGCTAGTTTTAGAACTCAGTACCGTATGGTAATCAGGCACATCTTCTGTTACAACTGCATTTGCACTTATTGTCACATGATTGCCGATTGTTACTTCACCGAAAATACAGGCACCGGGTCCAACAAATACATTATTCCCAATGTTCGGAACACCTTTATGATTTCCAGAATTACTAATTCCAAAAGTGATTCCTTGGGAAATATTGCAATTATCTCCTATTATGGTGTCGCCATGAATTACAACATTTCCAAAATGTCCAATATAAAAGCCTTCCCCAATCTGGGTTCTGTAGGAAATATCAAATCCATACTTAACTTTTAAGTTCCGCAACCAAAGAAAGAAAAAGTAAAATAAGGGTCTGTTTCTTTTTCTAAAATACTGAGTCAGCCTAAAAATGGTCAAGAATTTAAGCCCCGGGTTAGGCATAATTATAAAGGTCTTCAGGAGTACCCAAAAACTCACTTTCTCGATTCCACATCGCTTGTAATCCAATGCTATAATTTGTTTTACCATTTTTATTTTTTACAAATCTCGACTATACCGTCCCAAATGCGTTGAGAAGCATCTTCTGCGGGATGCTGATTAATTTTTTTAAACCAATCTTGAGCATTTGCAACTACTCTTTGGGCATCATCGCTCAACATTAATTCAATCTTTGCTGCAATTTCGTCCGGCGCATTTAGCCAAACTACTGCATCAGCGGGCATGGAACGAAAATGAACAAAATCATAAATTTTTTCCACAGACCAATTGTTGTTTTGTATTTCAGGATTGTAATTTATATAAGCACATGGTTTTGTATGAGCTGCATAATCAAAAACCATGGATGATCCCAAATTGACAACAAATTCGGTATGTGCAACAATATTCATTTGCAAAATAGAATCCTCTGGCGTGGGTAAAATTGTATTCCAACCTTCACCAACTTTATCCCATTTTGGAACGATAGCCGTAACTATATCTTTATTCTCTTGTAAAATCACATCGAATCGATCTGAAAAATCTACAGGGCATCTTCTAAAAATAATTCCCAACCGACGCCCTTTTTCATTTAAACCTTTAACCACTTCTATCAAATCTAATAAGTAATTAGGATCATAGGGTGATGTAGTCTGATCATCTCCTGAATAGCAAATATACTTTTTTTCAATGTCCAACCCATTTTGCTTAAAAAACAGCTCTTTGTTTATTACATGCTTTACTTGAAAATGATTTTCAAATTGTGGTGTTCCTGTTATTATGATTTGTTCATCTTTAATATAAGGGTAGTAGTATAAAAGCTCTTTTTTCATGTGATGACTCCAAACAAAATAGTAATCCGTTTCTACTACCATAGTTCCTTTTGGAAGGTTATCCCATGAGAAAATAAACGTTGCAGTAGGAATATTTAAATCCTGAGCTGCCAGTATTGGTGCTATCGCTAAACTGATTCTTTGATTGGTACAAAAAACGAAAGCTGGTTTATGTTTTTTCAAAGTTTCTTTACTCTTATTATAATATAGAGTTTTACGCTCTTCTTCTCTGATCCTATTTCTTATTTTTTTAATTCCACTTTCAGAAGAATGAGTAAAGGAAAGCAATTGAATAGCAATATTTTTTATAACATTATTAATAGTTTTGTATGAAAATGGAAAACGATAAGCATTATATACTTTATCGTTAGTCTTTTTTACATTCAAATTAAGCTCAGTCTGAATTTTTACATTTTTATAAATGTCAGTAAGCATATGCGTTTTAGCATTTTCAATTATTATTTCCTGAAATCCTAAATCCATTAATTGAAAAGGAGTATTATTCCAAAAAATGACATCAAAACCTTGCTTTTTTCCAATTTCATAAAAACTAGAATAAGCAAAATTGCGCAAACCAATTCCATCTGGAAGTAATATAAATATTTTGTTATTGAGCATTAAATCTTTCTTATTTATTTTTTAATCTCTAAATATCGTTTTTTGTAATGAATGTGTAAACAAATATGAATTTTAGTGATCATTAATGGTTTGCGTAATCTCAAACAAACTAATGCACTGCCAAATATGAAAACTAGATTGGATATTACCTCCAACATAACGCTCTAATTCTTTCTTTAATTCTTTTATATCAATCCATTTTGAATATTCTGAATTTTCGAGTGACGTAAAACATTCGGTTACCCAATCTTTCAAATCTTCTGCCAGCCACTCGCGCTGTGGCGTCTGCAACGGTCTCTTAGGTGCAAAAACTAAATCATTGTCCAAATATTCTGAGGCGATTTCTCGCAACATAAATTTGGTTATTCCGTTCTTTATTTTAAAATCCAAAGGTAACGAAAAAGCAAATTCAACCAAGCGATAATCTAAGAAAGGCTCCCGCAATTCAGTGGTAAACATCATAGAAATTCGGTCATTAAACCGCAAGGCTCTGGGAATTTTGGTATAAAACAAATCCCGGTATTGTTTATTTAAAATCCCATCAGCAAAAGGTTTGGGATAGTTTGGTTTTTCGGCTTTTGCTAAAAAAGTTTTCGAAAGTATATTTCTTTTGAATGGTGAATCCATAACTCCTTGAATGGTAGTATCATTTTCATGGGTGTAATAATCATAACCGGCCCACTGCTCGTCCATACCTTGACCATCGAGCAATACCAATACGTTGTCTTTTCGGGCTTTTTGAAAGATTTTGGCGTATGCTAAGGTGGGAACCCCACCAAAAGGCTCGTCTTGTTGAAATGCTATATTTTTAGAAAAATCAGGAACATCATAGGCTTGAAGCAGAACTTTAGTTAGTGGATTACCGGTTTTGGCTACCATTTGTTCTACCCAAGGCAATTCATCATAATCTATATTATCCGTATAAAAAGTATAAGCGTTGATTTTAGAATTATGCTCTTGCAGATTGACTAAAGCCAATAATACGGAACTATCCAATCCACCACTAATATTAAATCCAACGGGAACATCAGCCCTGAAACGCAAATCAATGCTGTCTTTTAAAAGAGCAACATAATGTTGTTTTGCTTGCTCAAAAGTCAAATTCTTAGGTTGTTTGGCTACTTCCTCTTCAAAAAAATACCATTTTTCCAGCACCAATTGCTGGTTTTGAAATTCTAAAAAATAACCGCCTGGCAATTGAAGTATATCTTCCCAAAAAGTTTGATCGGGGTTACCATAAGAACCATAAGCAAAATAAGAAGCCCATACTTTCTCATTTAAAATTCTTGAAATACCCGAAGCGTGAAGTGCTTTTATTTCGGATGAAAAATAAAAGGAGTTGTTTTTTATACTGTAAAAAAAGGGTTTGACTCCAAAGCGGTCTCTAGCTGCAAATAACTTTTTGTCTTGATTATCCCAAATAGCAAAGGAAAACATGCCGTTCAATTTTTGCAGACATTGTTTTCCATAAATTATAAATGCCGCCAATAAAACTTCAGTATCCGAATCCGTTTTGAAAGTATAGTGCCCATCCAATTCGGCTTTTAGCTCAATATAATTATAGATTTCACCATTAAAAACCAGAATATACCGACCAGAAGAATCCAAGAAAGGTTGATTGGCTTCTGAGGATAAATCAATAATAGCAAGACGATTATGTCCTAAAGCAGCAAAATCCCCATCACTATATTTTCCTGTGGCATCCGGACCCCTATGGTGCTGAATCAACAGCATGACATCCAACTGATGGGTATCAAAATCCCCAATTATTCCCGCAATACCACACATTATTTTTCTCTATTTTTAATCATTTGTTCCGCCTTTTCCCAATCGGCTACAGTGTCTATATTTAAATAAAATTCAGGAGGAGATTCGATGAATGAAATACTTTTTCCATACAAAGAATGCTGTTGCAAAAGTACTTCCGTTTTCATGATATAAATACTTCCATCTCTATGGTAGGTATCTGGCAGTTCTTGTCTTCTACTAATGATTTTTTCTTCACCAGTAACAATTTTTAAATTCTCTTCGGGATTAACCTCAAACGTCCAATGTGGATTATATTCGTGAGGTACTTTTTGTACCGAAACCAAAGAATCACAACCACTTGCAATAAATTTTTCGATTGCTTTATCTAAAAATTCAACCGTTCTAAAAGGGCTGGTTACCTGCAATAAACAAACGGCATCAAAGAAAATAGCGTGATTTCTGAACCATTCCAAAGCATGAATAATTACATCAATTGTTGGTGTTTGGTCTTGGGCGAATTCCTCTGGCCGCAAAAATGGTACTTGAATTCCCAAGCTTTTGGCAACTGTAATTATTTGGTTATCATCACTGGACAAAATCACAGTTGTTAAATACTGTGATTTCAAAGCAATTTCAGAAGTATATTGCAACAACGGTTTCCCGTTCAACAATTTAATGTTTTTCCCAGGAACACCTTTCGATCCGCCGCGAGCCGGTATGATGCCAAAAATTCGCATCTTAGTACATAATGGTTTTATGAAACTGCAAAGGCAATTGCAGTAACAGTTCGGCTATTTGCGTACCCGCATTTCCCTCTCCATAAATAGAGGAAGAGACTGATTTTCCTCTTTGTACAGAGTCTAAAATGGCATCTTCGATTTGATCCTGACAATAATCAACATCAATACTATTCCCACCTCTTTCTCTCCTGTTTTGACGAGAACCTATGTTAACAACAGGAACTCCTAAGAAAGCACATTCCCGAATCCCCGCGCTTGAATTTCCAATTAAACAATTACTGTGCTGAAGCAATTGCAAAAAATCTTTTCCTTCCATGTTCTTAAAAAAATGAACATTGGGTAGCTGGTGCTGCTCTCTAAAAGCACGAATTCCTGTTGAAGTTCCGTCCGCTCCGGCATCCACGTTGGGCCAAAACCAAAGGGTGGGTTTATTTAATTTATGAATCGCTTCAAGAGTAGCTTCAATATGTTTTCTGGAATCTTGATATTCTGTGGTTACCGGATGTTGCATAACGACTAAATAGCCTTCAGACAAATTGGGTTTTGCTCCTACTCCACCATATCTCTCATAGGGATCAAAAGGAAGTGTCTTACTCAGTAATACTTCGTCTGCCAAATCAATGGAAGGGCATCCGGTGTTAAAAACCATCTCAGGGTCTTCTCCCAATTTGATTACCCTTTCTTTAGCATTTTCAGAAGCTACAAAATGATAATCTGCCAATTTTGTGATGGCATGACGTACTTTTTCATCAATATTTCCCGTTACTTCTCCACCTTGAATGTGCGCTAAAGGAATATTCATATAAGAAGCCGCAATGGCAGTAGCCATAGTTTCAAATCGATCGGCAACGGTTACGACGATATCCGGTTTTAAATTATCAAAAACGGTAGATAATTCTAAAATTCCAATTCCAGTTGTTTTTGCTGCTGCGGTTAAATTCTCCCCTTCCAATACATTAAATACTTTTGCGGCAATGGTAAAACCATCTTTTTCAATATAATTCACAGCAGAACCATAGCGATCTAACAAGGCAGATGCGGCAACAACTATTTGTAATTCCAAATCAGGATGATTTTCAATCGCCGATAAAACCGTTTTTACGCGACTATAAGAAGGACGCGCCGTTATTACTACAACTATTTTTCTTTTTGGCATTTTAAATTTATTATTCTTGGGTTTAAAAGTAGGCAAAAAAGCGGACAGGTAAAAACGTTATTTTGACACCACATCAGTTACAGTGATTTTTAAAGCCAAAGAAAATTTTATATTTTTAAAACTAAGGGATTTACTTTAAAAATAATATCGAGAACCGTTGAGTAACCAATACTTCTCTATATAGACAAGCTGCGTACCTCCTTTCTTCTCGACTCTTAGGGACAGTAAGACCTTTGTGAAGTATCGAGAACCGTTCTCTAACCGAAACTTCTCGATACAATACTTCACGTCAGTTCGAGTGATTTTTTAAGCTATGAATAGTCTACTTTTTTAAAGCTAAGCATCCCAGCTTTAAAAATCGTATCGACAACCGTTGTGCTATCAAAACTTCTCGATACATTTTTTAGCCTACAAATTTCCCTGAAATATAACAATTTAGAATGGCTAAAAAACACTCGAAGTGACGAACCCACCTTTACTCATCGAATTTCTTTTTTGTTAAATTAACTAATGCATCAAAATCTTCATTTATTAACGCTTCCTTTTTTGCTCTAGACCATTTTTTGATTTGTTTCTCTTTCTCGATGGCAAAATTTATATCTGTAAACTCACAGTAAAAAACCAATGACAATGGTCTTCGTTTGAAAGTATAACAATCTGGATAAAAAACCACATTGTGCTTATATATTCTACTTTCTAAATTACTGGATACTCCAGTATAATAGGTATTATCAGAGCATTTTACTATATAAACAGAAGACTTTTTCATATTATTTCATTTTAGGCTTCTCAACATGACATGATACGTCAGTTCGAGTTGAATAAGGGTTTGCGGTAGGAAACCTTCATGAAGTATCGAGAACCGCTGAGTAACCAATACTTCTCTTCACACCGACTCCTTACTTCAGTTCGAGCGATTTTTTAAAGCTAAACAAAGATTTATTCTTTTAAAACTAAAGAATTTGCTTTAAAATCGTAACGAGAACCCTTATATAATTGAAACTTCTCGATAACACTTAACGTCAGTTCGAGTGATTTTAAAGGTGAACAAATATTGATTTTAAAAGTAAGGGATTTGCTTTAAAATAGTATCGAGAACCCTTATTTCAACAAATCCCCCTCAATTAAAAAATCCCATTGATTCAAATCTCTATTCAAAACCTTCCCGATTACTTCTTGAAATCGCATGGCGTCGACCCCAAACCCTTTTGGTTTTTTAGCCTCTAAGTCATCAAAAGTAATAACATGATTTTTAGGCAATTTTTTATTAACTGCCAATGATTTTTCGAAAATTTGTTTGATTTCCGAAAAATTACTGTTGTTATTTTTATCAATAGGATTGGACAAGGCGGTTGCTACATTTTTGACAGCTAAAACTAAATCTTTTGTTTCTCGGATGGTTAAAGAAGCTTTAGCGTCCGGACCAAAAAGCTGTCGGTCAAAAACAACATGAAATTCCAGAATACTGGCTCCCAAAGCCGTCGCTGCTATGCAGGTTTCCATTCGGGCAGAATGATCCGAAAACCCAACAGGCACTTTATATCTATCCTTTAATTCTTGAATGACATTCAAACCATAGTGTTCTGGCATTGTTGGATAGGCAGTCGTACATTGCAAAATAGAAAAATCAACCTTTCGTTCATTTAGGAAATCGACTGTTTGATCTAATTCAGCATACGAACTCATACCCGAAGATAAAATCACTGGTTTACCAGTTTGTGCAATTTTCTCTAAAATCAGGAAATTGGTAACCTCACCGGAGCCTATTTTATATTGTTTAACTCCTATTTCTTCCAACCAATCCACAGCTAAATTACTAAAAGTAGAACATATAAAGTCAAGTCCTAAAGTATCACAATGTAATTTTATCCCTTTCCACTGCGCTAAAGAAAAACTCATTCGTTTCCAATAGTTAAAACGAGTTTCATCCTCCAAAGAAAATTTCACACGAAAAGGCTCGTATTGACTACTTTCCGCTTCAGCGATGTGCATTTGAAACTTTACAGCATCAACTCCTGTTAGTGCTATTGCGTCGATGTAGGAATATAAAATTCCCAAACTACCTTCATGAGCCTGACCAATTTCAGCTATAATATAAGGCAATGATTTTTTTATTCCCATAATTTAAATGTAATGCTTTACACAAGAACACTTGCTTTTTTTGTAAGCAATAGTTTCGAGTCAATTAAAATTTTTCTAATACTAAGGCCAGTTGTAAGTAATAGGTGCGATTGGTTCTCTTTGGCTTTTCCCTTCCTCCCATAAAAATCTCTCCAATGCATATTGAGTAATTTCAATTGTAGCTTTAGCTATATTTTCTTCAGATATTTTTGTCATCACTTCTCGTCTTTTTTCGCAAAAATCAGAACGCCATATTCCACTTTCTAAATTAGTGACAACATTTATAAATTTGTCTGAAATATCATTTTCAATGTTTTGATAGGATGAAATTCCTCCATACTCTTTTACAACATTATCCATCACGGAATTTGGATACGTTATTGCTAAAATTGGTAATCCTTGTGATATAGCCTCGATTAACTTTCCTTTCAAAAGATCTTGATGGATAATTGAATCTATTACAAGCATACAATCAGCGTCGGCCGTTATTTTCAAAACAGTATCTCTATCTAATTTTGTATGAATTATTGCGTTTGGTATCTTTTTCTTAATCCAATTTAATGAAAAATTATCATACTGAGAAAGTATAAAAATAAATTCTACCCTATTGATTTCCTCTGACAATGAAAATTTTACTAACTCAATTCCAAAAGAATCAGTAAATGCGCTTTTATAAAATGTTCCGCTATAGACAAATTTTAGTTTCCCCTTAACAACTTTTTCACTATCATATATTTTATATTGATTACGCATAGCATGCGGAATAACAAAGCATCTATTCACCTCCAAATTGTATTTTTTAGCCATAAAAATAGCTAACCTCTTAGAGGGGAATGTCCAACACTGGGCTTTATCTACAGTTTCTAAAAATACTTTCTCATCATAAGAATAACCATTTTTTAAATTATTTTGAAATGGATCATTAATATTTATTATAAAAGGTATTCGTTTGCGATTCCAAGCGTTTATAACAGGCAAAATAGAAAAAGTCGGCAAAATTCTGGACCAAAAGACTGTATTCTCTAGATTACTATTACTTATTCTAAAAACATAATCCGTTTGTATTTTAACCCATAGTATTTGATACAATGAACTTTCTTTTGATAAAGCAAAAAGCTTTACACTAATTCTATTAAATATTCGATATAAAAACCCTAAGAAAGTATTTTTAGGCAATTTTGACCAATAATAAAGTGCTTTCAACACATTATTATCTAAAATAATTAAACGGTTATTATCTATTATCTTAATACTTTTGTCAGATGACAAAAGTCCTAAATTGTTATGTTTTTCACTTAAAACATCAAACCAATTTCTATTAACAATCCCTTCACTTGATCGAATATGTGGATAAACATCATGTGAACAAACAATAATAGATTGGTTATTTTTCGTTACATACATTAATTAAATTATATAAATTTAAATTTTATTTTGCTGATTTGCATAACTTTTCTTAATCATCAATTATCCACGCAAAACAATTTATGTTTTCTAAATAAATATTTTTTTTCCAGCATATGACTGAACAAAAACGCAAAAACCTTATTCAAGAAGATTTTGAATTACTACTATTTAGCTTTAAAATTGCTACTATCTTTAACATTAATGAAATTCATTAATACAAGAATTTTCATATTAATCATGATTTAATAAATAATCTGCAATTTGTCGAGATGCATCACCATTCCCATAAGGGTTATCCGAGTTTTCAAAACCAATGAAATTATCCAACATATCTTGAATGGTAGTTATAATTTTATTTTTATCAGTTCCCACCAACATCGAAAAACCTGCTATAAGTCCTTCCGGCCTTTCTGAAATGCTTCGTGTGACCAAAACCGGTTTTCCAAGTGAAGGTGCTTCTTCTTGAATGCCACCAGAATCAGAAACAATTAAAAATGATTGTTTCATTAACCAAACAAAAGCTGGATAAGAGACAGGAGCAATTAAATAAATATTTTTTTTATTTGACAACAATTCAAATACAACATCTTTTACATTCGGATTAAGATGAACGGGAAAAACTACCACTGCATCCTTTCTTGCAGAAATTGCCAAAAGAGCTTCGCAAAGATTTTGGAAGCCTTCCCCAAAGTTTTCCCTGCGATGTCCCGTCGCTAATATTATTTTTTTATCGAAGGGAATCGAATTTCTTAATTCATCAATTTCATTATTTTCATAATTCCCTTTTTCTATTTTATTTAGGGTCCACAACAAGGCATCTATACCTGTGTTACCTGTTTCAACAATACTATCGCTGGTAACTCTCTCTTTCAATAAATTTTGAGTGGCTTGTGGAGTCGGAGAAAAATGGATGTCTGCAATTCTACTGGTAATTTGTCGATTAATTTCCTCAGGAAATGGAGCGTGCTTGTCATAGGTTCTCAATCCCGCCTCTATGTGTCCAACTTTTATTCCTCTATGAAAAGCGGCCAAAGCCACTATAGAAGAAGTAGTGGTATCACCATGCACTAAAACTAAATCGGGCTCCACTTCAAAAAGTACACCATCAATTTTAGACAAAATCATCGCACTTAAGCCGTTCAGGGTTTGATTAGGCTGCATTAAATCTAGATCATAATCGGGTTTAATTTCAAAAAAATCCAGTACTTGATCCAGCATTTCGCGATGCTGTGCCGTAACACATACTTTCACAATAAAACATTTTTTTTTGAGTTCATGATAGAGAGGTGCCATTTTTATGGCTTCGGGGCGCGTTCCAAAAACAATTAGAATTTTCATTGCTTATACTTTACTAATGCTTTTTTAGTTTTATAATTGATAATGTTAAACAATATATAATATATAAAAGCTTACATTTAATTTTTTCAAATATCGACAATTGCATACTTTTATTTTATAGACACAAAAAGACAAAAATGACTTTTTTTTATTATTGGTTATAAAAACCACAAAAAATTAATTCTTAATAATTTTCAATCATTTCTTTAGGCAACTTTTTCCACCGTATAAACAACTTAACCAACCAATTTATAGAAATAAATTTGATGAAAAATCTGTTTTTTACAAAATAGCTGATACTACTTATCCTTTTACTTTTACTAAAATTAGAAATTGGATATTGATAAGCATTCTCTTGTAGTTGCTCTATTTTCATCCAATCTTCAAATGTATTACCCATATGATAAGCATAATTATCATAGGTAGTAACACGCCAATATCCTTTTTTAAGTGGTGCCCTATCTAAATACCCCTCACTATTACCTCCTAATTTATAACCGATATTTGTTGTAATTTCCTGAAACATATCTTTTTTATAGGTAGCTACAAAATGTCCAGCACCAATCAGAACTTTTAAATCAGCATTTATTTCCAATCCCAAACCATATTTTAAATAGTCCTGATTGTAACTTCTATCCCAGCCTATACCTTCATAAAAATGAATTAATGCTTCTTTATTTTTTATTGGTATAAATTTCAAATTTTTATTAAAAAAATTATCAAAAATAACAGTCCCGCAATTTACTTCATAAGTTTTAAATTGGGGAACAATACCAACGACTCCCGCTTTTGGTAATTGCTCGAATACTTTTGCTGTTTCATTTTGCCAATTAGGAAGAAACAATACATCCGCATCAGTAATTGTTACCAATTCAATATTATTTCCAGCTAAACCCTTTAGAATAGCATTAAGCTTCCCAATATTTTGGGTATGAATTACTTCATGTATACTATTTTGCGCTAATAACTTGTTCAAATAATCCCTCACAAAACTACCACTTCCATTATTTACGATTGTGATAAATGTTTTGTTATGAATAGTTGCAAATAATGAAGTTAAGCAAATTTGAAAAATGGCAAAACTATCCTTAAAATAATCTTCTTTCTTTGGAATATAAACAGGAATGATAATTTGATGTAAATATTCAGGTTCCTCTTGTGGTTGGTCTTTATGTGGATTGTAGCCTATTCGCATTTAGTATTTAAAAATATTTTTTAATCTTAAATTAACTCTCCTTTTTAATTTATTCAGTTTGTACAAAAAATTATCTCTCTTTTTTTGATTATAAAAAAACAATTTGTTTTGTTCAATTAATATTGGATAAGTTCTTTTCAATTCATTATAAACCGCCCATTTTTTTTTATCCAAATATTTAGAATTTAATTTATTGTATTTTGTATTGTACAATATTTCAATAATTTTCCAACTATTCAAGAGACTAGTAGCTTTTTGAAATGAATTAAGCGTACTTAAATTATTACCAGTTTTTTGTCTGTGACGAACAAAAGTATCCTTAGTAAAAATAATTTTATTAGAGTTATAAATAATCCTGAAAAAAAATTCTCCATCATCATTTAAAGTCAAATTTTCATTCCAATGTCCTGAAAAATTAATTAATTCTTTACTTATCAAAAAACTTTCCGGTGCATAATATCCTCCTATTTCTCCTATTAACTCAAAATATTCTTTGGCGTTGCTAAAATTACAATAATCTTTCCTTTGATTATCTAAAATAACAGCATCATTTATTTTGTTAAAATTACTAGTTATACAAACAGAAATTACTTTTTCATCCTCGTTTTTTAAAGCCTCTATTTGTTTTTCTAATTTATTCTCTGCCAAAATATCATCCGAATCTAAAAACTGAATGTATTCCCCTCTTGCCAGTTGAAGTCCTAAATTTTTTGAAACACTAGCCCCCTGCTTTAATTCTAAAGGTTTAGTAATTACTATAAATTGATTATGTCTATTTGAATATTCTTTGAGAATGGCATCTGTGCCATCAGTCGATCTATCATCAATAACAATACACTCCCAGTTGGTATAGGTTTGCTCAATTATACTATCTAATGTTTCCCTCATTAGATTTTCACGATTGTATGATGGAATGATTATAGAAATTAATGGATTCATAATTTACGTTTCTAATATAAATTTACCGTTCGCAATTTTCAATATTAAAATTTAGTCTATTATTAATTTATAAGGTTATTTATTTTTGAATAGATTTCTTCTATTTTTACTTGATTAACACTACATTTAAGTCTTTCTTTCGCTATTTCATTGTTTAGGATCATAGCCTGTTCTAATAATTTTAAATTAGTTAAAGCAAAAATAATTTTCTCTTTAATTTCATTTACATCACTAGAATCATTAATGAGCAATCCATTTTTTTTGTTCTCAATTATTTCCGCTGTGGCATTTCCTGGATTAGATTGTATTGGAAATGCTTGCATAATTATCGCTTCCAATAAGGTGTTTGGCATTCCATCCGATATACTATTCCCAATGTATAAAATAGATTTACCCATCAATTTAATCAATTCCATTTGAGACAAATCATTTCTTCCAAAAGTCCTATATGGTAATTTATTAAAATTAATAAAATCGATAACTTCTTGGTGGGCTCCAAAAACAACAACTTCATAATTTAGAAAAACATTATTCGCAAGTTGTAATGCTTTTACAACATTCAATCCTCTGCCGAATAAATGTTCATAGCCCTTTATCAAAACAATTTTTCTTTCTTCAAAAGGGAGTCTAAAATTTTCATAATAGCCCAAATCATAACCCCCACCGGTAGGAATTACTCCAAAAAAATTCCCACTGAATCCTAAAGATTTTGCAATTTCAAAATCCCTTTGACAGTCTGTATGCAAAAAATCAATTCTTGCCAGCATCCTTTTGATTGTTTTTAGATCTTTTGGAATTTGTCTATTATAATACAAATCATTACCCCAGCAAGAATACAACCATTTAATATGCTGGAATTTAATCATAGTTTTTAAAATTGGATAACTACAGGTGTGCATCTCAAAACTATGAATTAAATCAGGTTGAATATCATGAATTATTTTTTCTAAATATTCATTTGCTGCAACTTCCAAAAAAGGATTTAATAAATTATATAAAGACGAATAATTTTTTCTTAATAAATATTCCCCTTTTAAATATGGAATTTTTCTCTTTTTCCAATTAGTAAATTGATGTACTTTAGCAATAGTATCTAATTTGCCATTACTTGTCACATCAAACCAATATAATTCGTGGGGACTATCTTTAAGATTCTCTATCCAACGAATGGCATGGATGGAATGCATCGACACAAAGAGAATTTTCATAAACTAGATTTAGTAATAATGCCCGATAGACCAACTATCATCGTTGATTTATCAAAATTTAGTGGTGCTTTGTCTTTCAAATATAAATACTTGATAATTGGCTTTACTATAACTCTCATGATTTTCTTTTTATTACCCCACAAATATTTATTCACCCACAAGCCCATCATTTGCGCCATGGATGCATTATATCCTCCCATTGGTTTTATTTTGACATCGGTAAAACCAACTTTTTTAAAAATTTCTTCTAAAGCATAGGGAGTATATCTGTAATAATCAAATGGAACCTCATGTAATGACATCAAAAACGGCACAGTAAAAAAGAAAATGCCCCCTGGCTTCAAAACCCTTTTTACCTCAAGTAAGTATACATCAGGATTGAGAACGTGTTCCAGGACCTCTGTAGATAATACAACATCAAAAGTATCACTTTCAAAAGGCATTGTTATTCCATCCCAATAAAAATCTGGTTGAATATTGTCGTAACTTAGTGCTGTTTCAATATCTAAGCCCACATAACTAGTTATTTCTTTATTTTCAAGAATTATTTTTTTATATGGCATAACGCCACAACCAGAATCCAATACTTTACCTCTGAATGACGGAATTACAATAGAAATTGCTTTTAAAATTTCATTCCTAATAATAAAACTTTCAAGGTTATGTATCGATAAACTCAAGTTGGTAAATTGATTTTGTATCAAGATTTTATTTTTAAATTCATAATCTAGTGCTTAATATTTAAGAAAATTGCACAATAAACATCTATAAATTAACTCAACATAAATCTCCTAAACATCAAGAAATTTCAAATTAATTGTATAAATAGACTTGTTATCGGAAAACTCTAACCAAGCCGCATCGTCACTATGCCAAGCCAACGGAAAATCACGAACCCCTTATTTTTATAGCCAAAGTTTAATTGTAAATATTGTCACCCTAAAAACCCTAGCTTTTAGGCAACGTTAATCTGGCTTGCTAGATCTTTCAACCATGCATCCAATGTTATCATTTCTTTTTCGCAAACTATATTCTCATTCAACAATGATTTATAAGCATTATAAAGATTAGTTTCTATACTCTCGGATATTGAAATGGAATTTGAGACCAATTCAATTATTCTTTCACAATGTTGGTACATGGGAATTTCTGATATAAAATCTTTCATGTAATCATGTGGGTTTCTTTTTTGAATAACGGTTGCATCAATAAACCCAAGTTGATAACCATACAACCACATTATTGGTTGAGCAACTAATCCTCTTAAAATATCAGTAAATCTAAATGTCACATAGGTTGGAAGGTATAATAATGGGAATAACTCCTTTCTAATTATTGTGTTTTGTGTATTGAAAGGGCTAATAGTACCTTTACTTAAAACAACTGGTTCTCGTTTATCAAAATAGCATGGAGTATCAATTGTTAACCGATATATAGCATCTACATCAGGATCTTCATCTGCTAAACCTTGCCATATACCAATATTACAGTCCTTAAATGAAATTAATTCGCTGAAGTTATTCTTGGTGTTTATTAAGTCTAATGGCAAGCCTCTTGGCCAAATTTTCTGCTTAGTAAACAGTTGATAAATATTTACGAACCCATTATTTTCACTAATACAATCAAAAGCTTTGTTAAATTGAGGGAAGTCCCAATTTTCTTTAGGGATATTATCATCATCAGTGTCTATTATATAATCTGCTTGTCTCTGAATAGCCAATAGATAACCAATCATTTTGCGTGAATAATGATTATAGGGCAAAATTTTTATTATCTGAAAGTCAAGTTTTAACTGTTCATTAATTGATAGATAGGTGGTGTTTTCACAATGCCAATTCTCAGGTGATTTTTTATCTCCAATAACAATTAAATTATGTCCATTTAAATGTGAAAATAATTTAACAGCTTCAGTAGGTTCAAAAATGCTTGTAATAATAATAGATTTATTCATTATAAATTCTTTAAAATTTCAATTTGTGATGTTGTGTAATAATTATTTAAATATTCAGCGTTTTTCTTTGTCGGTGGATCTGAGATTAATGCAATATTTAATTGATTTTCAAAATCAGCATAAGAAGTTACTGAAAGACAAATTGTTTCTAATTTATAATAATCAGTTTCTATATTTTTAGGATATCTGGAAATAATATGACAACCAGCACTTAATAACTCAAAAAATCTTGGGGTAACTGGATTAAATCCATTTGTTCTTTTTTCTCCACCATCCATACCAGGTGTCGAATAAAATGCAACCTTTGCTGATTTGATCAAATTCATGTATTCTGAACGTGTGTGAAAATTTCCAACAATCCCCGTTTTGTTGCTTACATAATATAATTCTCCTTCATGTTTAATTTGATAAAGATATTCAACTTCAGGGTGTATTATCTCATATTGTATAAGATAATCCAATAAAACAACATTTATTCTTCCCCCCAACACAATATCATATCTTTTTTTGAAAATTTGATTAGGCATTAATTTATAGATTGAAGGCAAACTCATTGGGAAATGTATCAATTTATTTTTTATGTGATTTTCTTTGAGAAAGTTCAAGACTTCAAGACTGGTAATTAAAAGGAACGGGCAATCAGCATATATTCTCTTAAAAAGTTCAATATTGGATTTCTCCCAAAAATCAACAATTACTGGAATTACTTTTCTGCTACTAGAGAACCTTTTATGGTTCTGCAAGAACATTTCAAAATAAAGCGAGTATTGACATTTAGAAACTAAAATACTATTCAAAAAAAAATCTAATTTTCCTTTAAATAATTTATTGTCAATGCGTTTTAAATTTCTATATATAAAATGGTTTTTTATTAACGGACTATTTTTCAAAGGTAGATTTAAGGAATTTGACAGTTCATTTTCCCATTCATACACAATATGCCAACTTGGCCAATTTTGAAAGTGTCTATCAGTAAGAATTCTTTTAAGTTTCATAATATTTACTTTAATGTTTTATTGTTGTGGCACATTTATTTTTAACATTTGGTGTAACTCGTTTATAGAGAATACTGAGTAATTATAAAACACCTAATTTTGGTCTGATTTTAGTGATAAATTTTATTTTTTTGTCATTTTTTCAAATGTAAAAATTATAAGTCGCCAAAATGACTTATAATTTTTAGTTAATTTTTCGTAGAGATCAATGTTGTTCACTTACTTTTAATGGTCCTAAAAACTAAATCCAAAATCTAAAAAGCATTTTTCAACAATATCTAAGTGATAAGAATAAACCTGATAATCAATGTTGATATTTTTTTGGTAATCGAAAACATCGGTAGGACTTGATATAAAACAAAAAAAAAAATTAAACCATCTAATATTCAAACCGCATTATTCTAAAATATAGTGGAGGTAGGTTATTGTTTTAAAAATAAAATTATAGCATTTGCTGGGGTTAAGATCGTTTTATTGTCTGATTATTATGTTTGTCGATTTATCGTGTTATTATTTATAATATAGAATTAACATAATATAAACCTTCTTACACATTTAGCAAATTCGTGGAATTCAAAATTGATTGTATAAACATATAACAATTTAAACCACTCACTATTTTTCAATTTTCTATTTTTCTTTATTGCAATTTCATAATACAATGCCAATTCTATTTGTTGATTTTTCTTAAACAAATAGAGCTTATTTAAAATACTTTTCTTTATAAAATCAACAGATGCAAGGTCTTTTAAATTTTGATCCTCATTATTTCCAGAAATACTTCTCTCAGAAAACCTTACAAACACATTACTCTCATTAATGGTATAAATAGGCTTATTGCTCGAAAAATCTAACCAAGCAGCATCGTCACTATGCCAAGCCAAGGGAAAATCACGAAATCCATAATTCAAAAAAGATTCTTTCGAAAACACATACTCTGACAATGTACTCCTTGTCAACCCCTTAAATCTTCTATAATAGGAATCAGTTGCTTTTTCCCACAAAGGATGAGTAAAGGAATCGCTAATAATCCCATTTAACTTCATATTCACAGATTTTGAAGCAAACCTAATAACATTCGATTTTTTATAAAACTCATCATAATGTTTATACCAGGACGCTACAACATTTGTTTCTAAATAATCATCATCTCCTAATATCATTATCCATTTTTCACTTTCTATTCTAGCAATACACCGTTCCCATTGTTTTACTAAAGATGTGCTTCCAAAATTACTGTCAAATCGATGATAAACGAAATCAAATTGTCCTTTATACTTTTCGATTAAATCGACAATATCTTCTGGACTTGCATCATCACCAATATAAACTTTAAAACGCTTATCTGTTTGATTAGCTAATGACTGCAAAGTTTCTTCAAAAAAAAAGAGTTTGTAGTAAGGGATTACTATGGCTAGCATTTCTATTTTTTTATTTTGTACAATCCAAATATAGAAAAACCAAAAAAAGTAGCACAAAAGGCATCTATTACAAATTTCTCACTTTTTAAATTTTCAGAACATTTTTTATTAAAATCTATAACTGCATTAAGTTCATTAAAAGAACCTAATTGTTTGACAAAGAAATCTACATGCTTAATGCTCATATATTCATTCATAATTTTTGTCTTTTCGCCGTCTAATCGTTTTTGTCTGGACACCTCTTTAATTCTATAATAAAATTCCACAGTTTCCAAACAGAAAACTTTCCCTCCATCTTTTAAAATTGCTATCCAAAATTCCCAGTCCTCTATACCATAAGTCATATTTATATCATAACCTCCTGCCAACTCCCAATCCTTTTTTCTATATATTGCAGAACAAAAAATCATATTTAACCTTGCTAAATCCTGAATTGAAAAAGGTTGTAAGTTCCAAGGACCACTCTTTTCGCCAAAATATTCAGCTTTACAGTAAACAAGTTTTAAAGCACGATCACGTTCAAATACCTTTATCGCCAAATTAATATAATTACTCCCAATCCTATCATCCGCGTCTATAGGCAAAATAAACTCCCCAATTGCAAAACTTATCCCCAAATTCCTAGCACTGCTGACTCCTCCATTTTCTTTACAAAAATATTGGAATCTCGGATCTTTTTCTGCCCATTTTTGAGCAACTTCTTCTGTATTGTCTGGACTTCCATCGTTTACAATAATACATTCCCAATTTTGATAGGTTTGATCTATTACGGATTGTAAAGCTTCATCCAAGTATTGGGCTTGATTGTAACATGGAACAATTATAGAAACTATATCATTCATTTTAAAACTTATTTAAAATTCCAAGTTTTACCAATATTTTTAGTTTTCTTGATTTTCTGAGATTTGATAATGTATCTTTTAATTCAACTAATTCACTAATATCATTAATAAAAGCTTGGAAGCCCGATTTTAGAACTTGTTGACTTTCCTCAAAAATTAAAACTTTGTTTTTAGGATCTGAACTTAACCCATCCAAATAAAAAGTAGTTAAAATTTCATCAACTCTAATATATGAGCAATTGAATTTACATATACTTTCCAAAAAAAATTTCCAATCAGAAACAATTTTTAAACTCTCATCATACATTCCTA
The DNA here is from genome assembly GCF_049896525.1 of Flavobacterium sp. DSR3-2. Lineage (NCBI taxonomy): Bacteria > Pseudomonadati > Bacteroidota > Flavobacteriia > Flavobacteriales > Flavobacteriaceae > Flavobacterium > Flavobacterium sp. DSR3-2. Next base: position 34,440 of record NZ_JAFCUM010000010.1, on the reverse strand, counting down.
ATTTACTAAATAAAGAGGCTCTAATAAAAGTAGCAGGATGAGGTAAAGTATCTTTCGTAAAATAAGAGAACGACAATTGATCCGGATATTTTTTTAGGAATGTATTGTTTTCGTCAATCACATTAAGATTAAAATAAATTAAATCATGAGTTGAGATTCGATTTTGGTTTTCTTGTAGTGAAGAATCACTGCAAAAATGATCTCCGCTGTTTAAAAACAATAAATACTCACCCGAGGCTTTAAGAATACCCTTGTTCATGGCATTATAAATACCCTTATCGGGCTCACTTACCCAATAATTTATATGCGCACTTTGACTCTCAATATAAGCTTCACTACCATCTATAGAACCGCCATCAATAACAATATATTCAAACTCTTTCCAAGTTTGATTCACTACACTCTCAACGGTTTTTTTTAAACCTGAAAGGTTGTTGTAGTTTATGGTTATGATTGAAATTTTCTTATTCATTATCAAGACAATCCTTAATTATTATAGATGATCTGTTTTAATTTCAGGGCAAAGTTTTTAATGTTCTCTGTATAATCTAAATCATATTTGAGTTTAGCAATAGGATTATTCATAACTTCAACCATTTTCTCTGCCAAAGCATTATAATCATGAGGCGCAAAATAATAGCCTTTATCTTCAAGTTGCTCTTGATGAACAGCTATATTAGAAACAATAACAGTCTGATTTAAGGCTTTAGCGTCCTCCACAACAGTACTCCAACCTTCAAATAAAGAGGGTTGTATTATGGCTTGTGCGTTTTTCATCAATAAGAGCTGATCAATACGATCTATAAAACCAAGAAAAACAATTTCACTTTCTAATTGATAATCAGCTACTTTTTGTTTCAAATTTTTAGTGTAATCAGGATTTCTGTAATCGTATTCTTTGCCTGTAAAAACAACTTTTACAGCAATTCCTTTTTTCTTCAAAATTTTAACAGCTGCAATTATCGCAATTTGATTTTTATGTTGCCAAAATTGGTTTGGAGAAAAAAAGTAATCTCCTTCAATACCATATTTCGCTTTAACCTCACACATATTTTCCTGATTCAAAATAGGATGTACAACTGCAAATTGCAATACTTTTTTATCATTTTTTGAATTTGGATAAAAAATGTTAAAATCATTAAGAGCTGCTTGACTGCTAAAAACAATGCGATGATTTAAAACTACCATCTTTTCATTACAGTCAAAACGTTGTTTCACTTCTTCTGGAGAAAAAAATTTCGGCAAGAATTTTTCCTGTAAATCAGGTATCCAAAAAATCAAATTCTTGATGTGCTTTAAATTTTCAGGGATATGATAAAGCGGGAAAACCCAATCTAATTGAATCTTCCTTTTAATAATTTTTTTTTTAATGACTCTCAATGAAAATTTATTTACAATCCTCTCAAGTACATTATAACTTGATGGATACTCTAAAAATTTTAAATGTGCATAACCTGTACTTTGTTTTAATTCTTGAAAAAAAGCTTTACTGCCCGAAAGAATATACAATTGAATTTGCTCTTTTTCAGGAAGAAAATTCAGAGAACGAATTAAATTTTGAATGTAATACGCTCCGCCTATCCAGTTTTCATTATAGTTGTAGATAATCCCTACTCGCTTTCCTTTAGCCATTCAGCATATTTTTTAAGTCCCAAATTTAAATTAAAAAGAGGTTCAAAACCGTAATTTTTAAGGATTCCCATGTCAGCAACCCAGTTATTTGGATCACCTATTTTGACTTCTCCATTAAAAACCACTTTTTTTTCGGGCGAAAATGCATTAATAAAAACTTGTGCAGCCTCAGTAATTTTAGTTTCAGTATTGCTGGCAACATTATAAATGGAACCTTGAAAAGTGGAATACTTAATTACTAAATCTATAATTTGCACTAAATCATCAATATAAATAAAATCCCGGATTTCATTTCCTGTCCCAAAAAGTGAAATCACATCACTTTTCAGTGATTTTTGATACAAGTCCCAAAATAGCTGTTTCTTTAATCGCGGTCCATAAGCCGAAAAAACTCGTAAACTACAGGTATTTAAGCCAAAAAATTTGTGATACTCTGTCAATAATAGCTCACTTTGAAGTTTATGAAAACCATAAGGAGACAAAGGTTTACAGATACTATTTTCTATAATGGGCAAAGTTTGTGGATTGCCATATACTGCAGCACTTGAAAAATTAATAAACTTGCAATTGCTGTTATTATTTCTAATAGCAACCAATATTTTTTGAACATTGGCTACATTCAATTCAAAATCTTTGGAAGGATTCTCAAACGAAAAACCCACATGTGCAGAACCCGAAGCATTAATACAAACATCAAATTGATGTTCTTTAAAGACTAGTGAAAAATCAGAATTTTGCCGTTCTATTTTATAAAAGTTTTTATCTGCAGACTCATTCACATCAGCTTGCCAAACTACATAGCCTTTAGACCGAAAAAAATCAACACAATGACTACCTATAAATCCCTTGGAACCAATGACAAGTATTTTCATTTTGAAAACTATTTAATTATATGCAAAGTTATTTCTCAGATTTTAAAATCAAACACTTAAATTTTCTACTAGTTCACTTAAAACCATACAACTGGCTAAAACATTTCAAATCATTCAACATTATGATTTTATTTATTGATAAAATCATATGCCATATACACAAACTTATAATTAAAATACTTTTTTACTAGATACTTTAAATTTATAAATCGATTTTTCTTTAGCTTTTTATAATTCTTATACAAACTAAAATAGAGTTCTGATTGCTTTTTTACATCAAATTCTTGACTAATTTTTGCTGAGCAAGAAATACTTCTTTTTTTTAATTCATTTCTGTCTTTAGACAAAAATTCAATTTGATCAGCCATCGCGATGACATCACCTTTTTCTACTACAAAACCAATATCATCAGTTATTACTTTTTTTATTCCTTCGCTAAAACTATAAACAACAGGGACACATCCCACACTCATTGATTCTAGTAACGAAACAGGTAATCCGTCAAGAGAAGATGGTAGAACATAAACATCTGTAGTTTTTAGAACTTCTATAAGATCTTCTGTATTTTTCGGCACTAAGAAGCTAAAATTATCTTTTGATTTAACTTCATTAATAAAATTTTCTTTTTCCTCTCCATCACCTAAAATAAACCATTCAACATCTATATTACGTTTTCTCAGTTCATCATCAATTTTGGGTAAATCATAAATACCTTTAAGTTTTACATGACGAGCCAAAAAAAGTAATCTTAGTTTATTCTCTGAATTATGCTTCCTTTCAAAATTCTGGACAGTAACACCATGCTGAATAAAATGTATATCCTTTTTTCGATTTGGCAATAATTTACAGATTTCTTCATATACAGCTATATTGTGAGTAATTATAACATCTATTATATGATTGTACTTTTTAGCCAAATAAATATAGGCATCATCCTGACAAATAAAAAAAACGGCCTTTTTTCTTCTCTTATAAGTATTTAAAGTTGCTAATTCTGTATCAAAATTAGTAATAACAACGCCTGCTCTTTCAGATATTAACTTTTCAAGTCTTGATGAAACATCGTCAATTGGCTCCTCTGAAAAATCAAAAACAATATTATTTATATCCAATACAACATCATCACTCCTCTTTGCAGTCCAATGTAATGGGTTAAGAAAGATACATTTTATATCAAAAAAATCATCTGGGCGATTGCTAATCATATTTCTATGAAAACTTGCGCCCCCGCCCATTAAATAGATACTAAATACGAGTAGTTCAGGTTTAGATTGCATTTTATATTTTTAAATTAAAAAACTTATTCTATTTAAAGATACGATACAGTATAAATTTCTTTTTAAGTTCTATTAATTTTACGTTTAATTATTATGGTAGAGCATTTTTTATAAATTTAGCAGGATTACCCGCTACAACTGTATAAGGTTCTACGTTTTTAGTTACAACACTCCCTGCACCGACAATTGCTCCTTCCCCAACAGTCACTCCTTTTAATATAATAACTTTAGCCCCTATCCATGAACCAGCGCAAATTTTTATTGGTTTTTTATTTACTAAATCCCATTCTTGAGTTTTTTTCGTCTTGGCATCATTAGTATCTTTTCTCCTAACAGCTCTACTAATATTATGATTATCAGTATCCTGTATTAAGCAATCTGACGAGATCAATACATCATCCTCAATAATTATCTCTAAAGTTGCAAAAATGGTTGAGCGTCCAATATATACATTATTCCCAATTATAATTTTTGCGGTTTCAGTTTCAGTTGAAATATTGCCATAAATTAAACAATCATTTCCAATGTTTATTTTAGATTTTTCAGGATACTTAACGGTAATTATTGCATTATTATCTGTATTTTTACCTATTGACAATCCAATTGTTGTTTGCTCCTTTTTTTGCTCATCAATAAAAAAGTATTGATATACAAGTTTTAATATTTTTTTTATTAAATCCTTCATTAGTAAGTGATATTATATTTTAAATTATAATACCCATAATTGACACCTTCAAATCTTGCCATATCAGAACCTATATCATTAATTTTAAATGGACAGATCATTTCTTGTAAATCGTAAACATGAACAGTACTTGTGTCAAAAATTGCAAGTCGTAAGAAATAGTTATTTGCCGCTAGGATATTACATTCAATATCTATTGTAAATTTATTGTTATTCTTTCCAACTAATAATTGATCAATAGTTTTTACAAAAGTTGACAAATAATCCCCTGTATTTGACTGAATGGTAAATGAAAAAGAAACATTATTAACAACCTTATTTTTGCAGATTTCAATTTCTACAGACATTATATCATTTGATAAAAAATCATTTATATGACTAATACTGTTTTTATTTAATGCACAACTATTGATAAAAATATCTTTTGTTTTATCTAATGAAACATACGAAAGCTCTTTACTATTTGACGATTCAGTATAAGTTGTTAAAACTTTTGAAATATTGCCATAATCAATAATCCCACCTTTATCCAACAGCATTCCTTTAGTGCATAATGTTGCCACAGCCCCTAACTGATGACTTACAAATAAAATAGTTCTCCCTTCACTTTTACTAATGTCGCCCATTTTTCCAATGGCTTTTTTTTGAAACTCGGCGTCACCTACTGCAAGGACCTCATCAATAACTAAGATTTCGGGCTCGAGGAAAGCAGCAACAGCAAAGGCCAAACGCACCGTCATTCCACTGCTATAGCGCTTTACAGGAGTGTCGATGTAGCGCTCACAGCCCGAGAAATCAACAATTTCGTCTAGTTTTGAGGCAATTTCTTTTTTGGTCATCCCCAAAATAGCGCCATTCAGGAAAATATTTTCGCGTCCAGTCATTTCTCCATTAAAACCAGTACCAACTTCTAGCAAAGAAGCGATCCGTCCTCTGGATTTGATACTGCCTGTAGTAGGTGCAGTAACCTTAGACAATATTTTCAGCAGGGTCGATTTTCCCGCTCCGTTTTTACCTATTATACCCAACACTTCACCCCGTTCTACCTCAAAATTAATATCCTGCAGAGCCCAAACATAATCGCTTTCGCCTTTGGTGCTGCGGTCATTGGTATCACCAATTTTTAAATACGGATTTTCTTTACCACGAACTTGATGCCACCAACGATTCAAGTCGTGCGTTAAAGTTCCCGTACCTACCTGTCCCAAGCGATATTGCTTCGAGATATTTTCGGCTTTTAATATAATGTCTTTTTTCAAAGTTGAAATAGTTTAATCGTGTAATTGTTTTTTCGGTTAATAGTGTAACCGACAATTTCCAATAATAATAAATATTAATCTAAAACTTAATTTTGATCACTAAAAACGCAACACTGATCACTTTTTTTAGAACTAAACACTGATCACTGATCACTAAAAACTGAACACTGCTCTCTAAACCGTATCTATAAAACTCTTCTCTGTCTTGTTAAAAATCAATACTCCAACAAAAAAGACCATTACGGTAACCAAAAAAGTATAACCCAATCCCCAAACGGAAATTTGTCCTACATCCAATAGCATATAACGCGCAGTTTCTATTATATAGGCTAAAGGATTGTATTGAACGATCCAGCCATAAGTTGGTAATTTTTCTTGTATTAATGCCATAGGATACATCACGGCAGACAAATACATCAGCAATTGCACGCCAAAACCAATCAAATTACTAAAATCTCGGTATTTTGTAACCAAGGAAGAGATGAACATTCCCAATCCCAATCCCAAAACGCCCATAAGTACAATTAAAAAAGGAAAGAATACAACGGAACCATTCAGCCCGACAACAGCTCCTTTTAGATAATAGAAAATATAAAAGGCTATAAATATTAGAAACTGAATTCCAAATTTAATCAAATTAGAAATCACGATGGAGATAGGCACAATCAGTCTTGGAAAATATACTTTACCAAAAATACCGGCATTAGCACCAAAGGTATTTGAAGTTCCGGTAAGACACGCCGTGAAATAATTCCAAACCGTGATTCCGGCTAAATTGAACAAAAACGGAGGCACCGTCCCGGTATCAATTCCCGCTAAATTATTAAAAATAATAGTAAAGGTAATGGACGTAAACAAAGGCTGGATCAAATACCAAAGCGGTCCTAAAACTGTTTGCTTATATACAGTAACAACATCTCTCTTTACAAAAAGCATAAGTAAATCTCTATATTGCCAGACCTCTTTAAGGTTCAGCGAAAAGAATTTATTTTTAGGTGTTATTTCAAACAACCAAGTGGTATTCGTATGCTCGTTGTGGTTCATTTTCTTATGCTAAAATCCTGGTATGTGTTTTCTTATCATGGTTGTAATATCGCGCGTTACTGTGAGACGATCCCTGAGAGACCTTTTATTGTATATTTTAAAACGGTAACATCATGAAGCAAATATAAATAATTTGCACTTGCTATTATCATAAAAAAGCTTCGTAACGTATTTAGTTTTCTGTGTCATTTAAATATTTAATTGCTTTGCAAAATCAAATCCATTACAAAAAAACGAACCTTTTGGGCACGCTTCGCGACTCTAACTTACAATGATAGGGCGAAGGCCATTTGTTAATAAGAGTTGTTTTCGGCGAATATACTACTCCTCTATTAATATTGGTAATAATTATCAATATATCGACAACTTTAAAACCTTGAAGGCTTACTCATATTTTTTATATAGTATTAATATCACATCTTTAACAAAACAGTAGCTCCAGATTTTCGGCTCCCTTTAGTGCTGCGGCAAAACGAAAATTTACACTCTTCTTACCGCCCTTATAGTTGCCATCCAAAAAAATCACGGTAAGAATTTCAGCGCTGACCGTTGGGAGTGACAACCGAGTCGAGCGTGAAACACGAGCGGCTGGGGTTGCGATAGGAAAATTTGTTCGATGATTTTTTTTGGTGTAAAAATATTGAGGCTTGATTTTTTGTTTCTTTTGAAATCATAGATTCACAAACTCAAATAAACTAGTAGCCGTGAGTAATCAAGACAAAAGTAAAATGATCTTCAGTAAACAAAGTAATAATAGCATCACTAAACGTGCATTTTCATACTTTTCTCATCGCCCTTAAATAAAAGCATAAAAAAATATAAATTTATTTGGAAATCTATTCAAAATCTACGTGACTAAAAAAGGAAACTTAGATTACACCCAATAAGTTATTATTATTAACCCGCTGGCTGTAATTATTCAAAATACCAGTTCGGCCCGAAGCATTAGGATTTTGCGAAGCAAAGTAGAACAAAAATTTACTGGGAACTGTTTTTAATAATAAATTTCTAATTCTAGATCCTATTTTATTCACGAGTCTTCGGGAGAAAAATACTCGAATTGACGAAAATTATCATCAAAAACTAATAATAGCTACTGAATTATATGAATCAAGGGTTGGAAGAGCAGTTATTAATTTTTAGCTAATATTCCCACCTGCGGGTTTTATTTAGTTCTTCTTGTTCTTTTATAATTTCAGCGGGTATTACTTTCAGGTACGAGCAATGTTGCTCAATAGCATACTCAACTTTTTCAACAATTTCTTCAATGGTGTCATTATCGTAATCGATATTGAGTGGTTCTTTGACAATGAAAGATTGCAGAATTCCTTTTTTCTTTATGCGCAATCCTTTTTTATCAAATGAACGACGAAAACCATCTATAACGATAGGTACAACAATAGGTCTGTGTTGTTTTATGATGTGAGCAGTTCCTTTTCGAACGGGTTTAAAGGACTTTGTTGTTCCTTGTGGGAATGTAATTACCCAACCGTCTTTTAAAGCTATTTTTATATTTTCAGTGTCATCCGGATTAAAATCTTTTTTCTCCTGTACATCTACTCCTTTAGCACGCCAAGTGCGTTCCACTGAAATTGCTCCTGCATAAGCCATAATTCTTGGCAATAATCCCGCCTGCATGGTTTCTTTAGCTGCCACATAATAGATATTCATTTTTGGTTGCCACAGATAACAAACATTCTTGATGGTATCATCGCGTCCGCTCAAACTTGCATTAAATACGTGAAACATTGCAACGACATCAGCAAAATAGGTTTGGTGATTGGAAATAAAAAGCACATTGGTATCCGGTAAATTCCTGATAATTTCTGAACCTTCGATTTGAAGTTCATTAAACCCTCTATATCTTCTATGTGTGATGGCACCGAAAATTCGAATTAACCATTTCTTTATAAATAGTATGTGACCAAAAGGATTTCTCTTAAACAATCCCATAAAATTATGTGTTTTTAATGTTGAATCAGCAAACTTACGAAATTAATATTTGATGTTATTTACAATTTTGACACCTTAATTTAGCATCAAATTGAAGTGGTAAAGACTTCTTTCAAGACTTCTTTCAGTTCGCTTAACATCATCGCTGTTGCGCCCCATACGATATGGTTTTCAATTTTGAAAGCCGGAATACTGATGTTGTCCGCGTAGGAAGTAGACAAATTAGTATCAATTACAATAGCATCACTCAGAAAAATAGATAACGGCAATTCTATTATCTCCGCAACTTCAGAGGGTTCCGGTACAAATACAAGCTCTTCTTTACTGATACCCAAAAAAGGGTGCACCATAAAATTACTTGGTGGAATATATAATTCTGTAAATGGTTTAAGAATTTCAATTTTATCCGGATGAATCCCCACTTCCTCATGGGTTTCACGAAGGGCAGTGTAGGCGAAATCATCATCATCGTGTTCATATTTTCCTCCTGGAAAAGCAATTTGTGCCGAATGAACGCCTTCATACGAATTACGGACAATCAATACCAAGTGCGTGATAGCATTTTTAGGATAAAAAAGCATCAATACAGCTGCTATTCTTGGATTGTTATCTCCAAAATCTATTTTTTTCAAACTTTCCAACCGTTCTAAAGGTGCCATTTTGATGTGCGCCTCAAAAGCTGGAAGCTTGGCATCAATTAATTTGGGAACAAATTGTAAAAATTCTTGAAAATCCATAATCAAAGTCTATTTTTGCACATTGAAATTAAATATAAATATAGTTTAGAAAATAGAGTTGAACAAATTTTCTAGTCCCTAAAGTCGCAACAATTATGTACAGCAAAGTAGAAACACAAAAATTGAAGCGCGAATTCTGGATTGCTTTTGCAGAAAAATATCCTCGAAAATGGTTGTTGTATGATACTAAAATTAAAGATTTCTCTTTTAAATTTTACGTAGATAATAAAAAAGCCCAAGTTTTAATAGACATAGAACATCGAAGCGATGAAAAAAGAATTGCTTATTTTGAAAAACTCGAAGCTTTAAAAAACATTCTCGAAGAGGAATTTGTCAAAGATTTGATTTTTGAAAAAGAGTACACCCTAGAAAGTGGTAAAACAATAAGCCGTATTTGGATTGAAAAATTAAATGTCGGCGTTAGCAACCAAAAATACTGGGACGAAATTTTTGCTTTTTACAATGAAAAAATGACTGCTTTGGAAGTATTTTATTCAGAGTATGATGATTTCATCAAGGATATTGAAATACTATAAATGAACAAAACCCAAAAAAGATAAAACGTCCTTATTTACATATTGAAAATATTATAAACAATAATTCGGTTGTCATAATTGATATAAAGCTGTTTCCTGTTTTCTTGTTTTTTTCTGGTGATTATAGAAACCGTACAATCAACACCTTCATTGTCTTTGCACGTAAATGAATACACGATGTCAGTATCATTTTCCTCAGTGGTTTGATACTCGATGATTTCAAAAAGCTGAATAATTTGAGAATAAACTACTATTCTACTTTTGTTAGTATCTAATGTTACCAACACATTCACCAGATTTAAATCAGACCATTTGCCCCATTTTCCTTTTTCATTTTTTTCTAAAACACTAAATCCCGATGTTTTAAACTTATAGCTTTGGCCATGAGAACTGTGCAATCCTAATATCAAAAACAGCAGTATGCTATATGTTTTTATCTTAACCATAGTTTAAAAATTGATATTTAGCACTTCTTTTTTCGCCAATTCAAAATCGGTCATCATTTCCTCAACAATTTCTCCCGCTGGCTTTATGACGTGGATTATTCCTGCTACTTGTCCTATTTCTAGTTCTCCTTCAATTAAATCACCTTCAAACATACCTCGTTTTGCTCTTGCTCTTCCTAGTAACGCAACTATTTCCTCTTTTGTTGGACTGGTTTGATATAAATCCTGCACATCTTGATAAAATTTATTTTTAATCAACCGAACAGGTGCAAGTTCTTTCAAAGTCAATTGCGTATCCCCTTCCTTCACATTGATTACGGTTTCCTTGAAATTATCATGAGCCGATGATTCTAATGAAGCAACAAATCTGCTTCCAACCTGAACACCATCTGCACCAAGAACCATTACGGCCAACATTCCCCGTCCAGTGGCAATCCCTCCCGCAGCAATCAATGGAATTTTTATTTTCTCTTTCACTATGGGAATCAGCGTAAGCGTGGTGGTTTCCTCTCGTCCATTATGTCCTCCGGCTTCAAAACCTTCAGCAACTACAGCATCAACGCCTGCATCTTGTGCTTTCAACGCAAAAACAGAACTACTGACCACATGTACAACAGTGACGCCATTTTCTTTTAGATATGAGGTCCACGTTTTAGGGTTTCCTGCTGAAGTGAAAACGATTTTCACACCTTCTTCAACAATAATCTTCATGATTTCTTCAATATTGGGATACAACATGGGAACATTCACTCCAAAAGGTTTTGAAGTCGCTTGTTTACATTTTTGAATGTGCTCACGCAAAACTTCAGGATACATGGAGCCAGCTCCTATTAATCCTAAACCTCCTGCATTACTGACAGCACTTGCTAATTTATACCCGCTGTTCCAAATCATTCCGCCTTGAATGATTGGATATTTTATTTTAAAAAGTGCTGTGATTGTATTCATGTAAACATAATAGTATTATTGTTTCAAAATTTTTCCCGTTTTAATTAAACCAACGGATTCCATTTTATAAAAGTACATTCCTTTTTCCAGTGTTTTCAATGAAATGATCGAAGATTGAGGAGTAACTTTTTGTTCTAACATTTTCTGTCCCAGCATAGTGTACAAAACAACAGTTCCCAGTTCAAATTTTGAAGGTAAAGAAACCGTAACAAAATCACTTGCAGGATTGGGATAAATGATAAAATCATCTTTCGAAAAAGAATTTACATCTAAGGGATTGTTTACCGCCAAATTAAAATCAGGAATTCCATATCCGTATTGATTATTTGGCAATGAAAATCTATCAGATGATTGCAGAATTATATCTCTAATTTCCCGATTGGGTTTTTCAGGAAATGCCTGCCACAAACAAGCCACCATTCCTGCCATAATTGGGCCAGAAAAAGAAGTCCCGTTTGCCGTTACAATATTCCCTGCGGCATCAGAAACTACTGCTGCTTGCCCTTGCGCCATTACTTCTGGTTTTATTCTTCCGTCAAAAGATGGACCTATTGAACTAAAAGAAGTTTTTGTTTCAGATGAATTTACGGCACCTACGGCAATTACTGAAACGGCATCAGCTGGAACGGCAATATGAGGATTTGAGGAACTTCCTGAATTACCTGCAGAATTAACCAAAATCATTCCTCTGCTGAATGCAATTTCAGCTCCGCGGGACATAAATGCAGTGGTGCCATTCATTTCACTATACGTATGATTGTAAGCCTGATTATCAAAATCGAAATAACCCAAAGACGTATTTATAATATCGACACCTAAACTATCCGCTTTTTCTGCAGCTTCAACCCAAAGGGACTCTTCTACAGGATTTTCAGAAGTATCGTCTTCCGTGATGAACAAATAATAAGAGGCGTCGGGAGCCGTTCCCACTAACGAATTTTCTTTATAACCTCCCATTGAAGAAAGCACAGATGTTCCGTGTGACACTCCAGTATAAAATTCCGGGTTTCTCGACACGTAATTGTAACCGCCCAAAATTTGTTTATTATCTCTTAATCTTTGAAACGGCTGTGTCGTATTAACACCCGGAAAACCGGCATCCATTACGGCAATTATTTTTCCGGAACCTGTGTAATTACGCTGGTGCAAAACATGCCCATTAAGCATTTGGATTTGATTTGAAGACGATCCATAAGCATAATCAATTTTAGTTTTCTTAGTCTTATCTGCTTTTTTTACTGTAGCAGATTTTGCTATTTTACCCGTTTGATTCATCGATTTGTCAGCAAAATCAACTTTATTGACAAAAGATAATAGCGATAAAGAATTTACTGCCGCTTGCTGTCCTCGAACATGAATCGCGTTCATCCATTTGGATTTTGCCAATACCATAATTCCCGGAGTTGCTTTTATTTGATTAATATAAGTTTGCTCTACCGGGATATCTTTAAAATCTAAGGCAATATTTTGATTGGTCCTTCTGTCCAATGCCCTTTGAGAAAGCATTTTCAATGGTGAATCGGAATAGAATTGAGAATTGGGTTTCGCATTGAAATACACCCACGCATCTTGCTGTGAAAAACCGGCGGTACTGATGATTAAAAAAAGGAATAAATAGAATTTTCTCATAGGTAACTTTATTGGTAAAGCTTTAAAGATTCTAATTACCAATGGGATTGAATCACGCTTACAGCTGTTTTAAAATTCTTAATTTGTATTTAAAGCAAACGCTTTTCTTATAATTTTAGTAAACAAAGTACTAAACTAAGAAATTACTCCCGAACCAACTAATTCATCCCCTAAATACCAAGCTGCAAATTGCCCTTCAGTAATTGCGGACTGCGGTTCGTCAAAGTAAAGATACATTTCGTTTTCAAACTGATGCAAAGTGGCTGTCTGTAATGGCTGTCTGTAACGAATTCTTGCCATTACCTCCATCGTTTCTCCATTGGCTAAAACCAAATCCTCGCGAATCCAATGCACTTCCTCTTTTTCGATACGCAAAGCTTTCTTGAATAATCCAGGATGTTGACTGGTTAATCCTGTATAAATAGTATTGGTATCGACATTTGTAGCGATAATAAACAGAGGGTCCGTTGTACCTCCTACATTTAATCCTTTTCGTTGTCCGGTAGTAAAATAATGGGCACCTTGGTGTTTTCCCACAACTTTTCCCATTTCCGGTGTGTACGAAATTTTCTTCGCTGCTGCTTTCAACTTTTCCTCCACGCTTATCCCTTGTTGTAATTCAGAATTGTATACAGCATCGTCTTTATCAATTTGGATAATAATTCCGTCTTTGGGTTGTAATTTTTGTTGTAAAAATTCAGGCAAACGTACTTTTCCAATAAAACATAAACCTTGTGAATCTTTTTTCTCGGCAGTGATCAACTCCATTTGAGCGGCAATTTTACGAACTTCCGGTTTTGTTAATTCGCCAATTGGAAACAATGATTTTGATAATTGTTCTTGGGATAATTGACACAAGAAATAGGATTGATCTTTATTGGTATCGGTACCCGATTTCAGTTGATAAACCGTTTCTCCATTTACTTCAATTTCGCTTTTGCGGCAATAATGTCCGGTTGCAACATAATCAGCACCAAGACTTAAAGCGATTTTCATGAAAACATCAAATTTTATCTCGCGGTTGCAAAGCACATCCGGGTTTGGAGTGCGTCCTTTTTCATATTCGCTGAACATGTAGTCCACGATTTTTTCTTGGTATTCGTTGCTTAAATCTACCGTTTGAAATGGAATTCCTAATTTTTCAGCAACTAACAAAGCGTCATTACTGTCCTCCAGCCATGGACATTCATTTGAAATGGTAACCGAATCATCGTGCCAATTCTTCATAAAAAGGCCAATAACTTCATACCCCTGTTCTTGCAACAAGTAAGCAGCAACACTTGAATCTACACCTCCGGAAAGTCCTACAACAACACGCTTCATCTTCAAAAAATTATAATTTTACAAGGCTGCAAAGCTACAAAAGATTTGCAACAGTAGCTGTTAAGGATACCGTTAATTATTCTTGGATTTTGTTGCATTTTCCGGAAAGCTCATATTCATTTCTTTAATTAATTTTCCTTTTTCAAAAAACTGCCAAATACCTGATTTTTTTCCATTTACAAATTGTCCCTTCGAAACCGTACTTCCATAAGAATCTCTAAAAATGGCTAAACCGCTGTACAAATCACCTTTAAAAAAAGACTCTTCCAATAGAATTCCTTTCTCCGTGTATTTTTTATAAAAACCATTTTTCAGGTTATTTTTATAATTAATTTCTTCTGCGATTTTGCCGCTGAGATAAAAAACGCTACGCAATCCCTCTAGCTTTCCTTTGATGTAGTTCTCAGTTGTCATTATATTTTTCGAGGCTTGATGGTAATATTTCCATTGTCCTTCAAATAATTTATTGACTACTTTTCCTTCACTTACTTTATTGCTTTTTTGGTCATAAAAAATAGTGTAGGTCGCGTTATTTTTAGGATTAAATTCTCTCGTGGCAATAACAGACTTGGCTTTGGTATCATCATAAAAATTAAAAATTCCTATTTCTTTTCCATGCTCAAAAGTTCCTTCGTATCTGGGTCTTTTTGATTCTTCATAAAACCCTTTCCACACTCCATGCTTTTTCCCTTTTGCATCTGATTTATTAAAATCGGTTTGTGCATAAAGACAAAACACATTCAAAAACATCAAAACCAATATTCCTTTTTTATAAAATATTTTCATAATTACTTTTTTATAGTAACGAGTTCAGGTCACTTAAATTACATGTAAATAAAAAAAGCTCTCAATATTTGAGAGCCTTTTTATGCATTATTTTTTCTTCTGCTGTGCTTTTTGAGCTTCAGCTTGTTCCATAACTTCTTGCAGTTTTTTCTGGAATTTACCTTGTTTCTTCGGCTCTTTCAATTTGTTCTCTTGAATTTGAGTATGAATTTTATCACTATCAATAAAGTATTTTTTGATGACAATCATAATTCCAATAGTAATTAGATTCGAAATAAAGTTATACAAACTCAGTCCCGCGCCATAACTATTAAAGAAAAACAACATCATTATTGGCGAAACATAAATCATGATTTTCATCATCTTAGCCATATCCGGCATCCCTTCTTGTTGCGGAGCAGCCATTTGCTGGTCACCAGAAGTCATTTTCATATAGAAGAAAATAGCGATCGAGGCAAGTACAGGAAACAAACTAATGTGATTTCCATAAAAGGGAATGTAAAAAGGTAATCTTATAACTTCGTCAAAAGAAGATAAATCATCTGCCCAGAGGAAGCTTTTTTGTCTCAACTCAAAAGCCGAAGGGAAAAACTGAAACGATGCATACATAAATGGCAATTGAATCAAAGCCGGAATACAACCTGCCATCGGATTCACGCCCGCTTTATTGTACAACTTCATTGTTTCCTGTTGCTTTTTCATTGGGTCTTTTTTGAATTTTTCTCCCAATTCTGTGATTTCAGGACGCAATACTTTCATCTTGGCCTGTGACAAGAACGATTTAAAGGTAATAGGCGACATCGCTATTTTTATAATTATTGTGAAAACAATAATCGCAATTCCATAAGCAATGTAAGAACTTAAAAATCCGAATAATGGAATAAAAATAAACTTATTGATCCATCCGAAAATTCCCCAACCTAAAGGAATAATCTTTTCTAAATTTTTATCATAAGATTTTAATGTTTTATAATCGGATGGTCCAAAATACCAACTCATTTTATAGTCAACTTCACCATTATTAAATGCTAATGGAATATTTGCTTTAAATTGCTTTGTAAATGTGGTATCGATTTTTTCGTCTTTAACTAAATTATTAGAAAATAATTTAGCTTTAGTTATTGGTGTATTGGTTAGCAGAATAGAAGTGAAAAAATGTTGTTTGAAAGCAACAAATGTTACCATTTCAGGATTTTCTTCACTATTTTCCCCTAAACCTACATTATTATCTTTTCCTTCTTCATACTCATAACGAATATCTGTATACTGATTTTCGTATTTGACACTTTTTTCATTTCGAATTGTTTTCAAATTCCATTCTAAATCCAATGGTTTTGCCGTATTCAATACTTTATTTAACCCTTGGGAACGGATATCAAAACCAATCATATAATCGTTTGGCTTCAAAATGTATTTGTATTCCAAGAATTCATTGGCTCCCGCTTTCAATTTCATCGACAATACTTGATCTGCTCCTATTTTTGTTAAGGTAGGTTCAAAATATAAATCTTTGGAATTTAAAGTACGGTTATCGCTCGTTAGCAATTGCACGTTTAAATTGGCATTGTTGTCTTTTATCAATTGAACTAATTGTCCGGAACCTTTCTTGAACTTTTCAAATTGTTTCAAAGTGGCCTCCACAATATAGCCTCCTTTATTGGCAATTGTAAGTTTCACCAAATCGTTTTCGATAGTAGTTACACCTGCTTTCGCAGAAGGAAGTGTTGCTGAATACGCAAAATTCCCCAACGTTTTTTGCAATTGTGCCAATTGTGTGGAATCTCCAGTTGCCGCAACCGCGACAGTAGCTTTGGCTACAGTTTTCGCCTCTAACTCCTTGGTTTTTGCTTCTCTAATCAACAATTCTTTTTGTGCTTTTTCAGCTGCAACGACTTTCGGGTCGGGTTGATTTTGGTACATGATAAAAACCAAAATACCAAAAATTAATGCAAAACCGATAATCGAATTGAGGTCAAATTTTTTTTGTTCCATTATTATATTTAAAAAAGTTTAATCTATTAGTATGAAGTTTAATGAATTGTTTCAAAAAACAACAACTATTTTTTCTTTGCCTGAACGGCTGCTGCCACAAAATTCACAAAAATAGGATGCGGATTTGCTACCGTACTTTTGTATTCCGGATGGTATTGTACCCCAATAAAAAACGGATGATTTTCTATTTCTATAATCTCCACCAATCCGGTATCAGGATTTACTCCCGAAGCTATTAATCCTGCATTTTGTAATTGCGCAACGTAATTGCTATTGTACTCATATCGGTGACGGTGACGCTCCGAAATAGTTTCTTTTCCGTATATTTTATAAGCCAATGAATCTTTTTTGATATCACATTTCCATGCACCAAGACGCATTGTCCCACCTTTATCAGTAACTGTTTTTTGCTCTTCCATAAGATTTACCACTGGATGCGCAGTGTGTTCATTCATTTCGGTAGAATTAGCATCCGCATAACCCAGAATATTTCTTGAATATTCTATGATTGCCATTTGCATTCCCAAACAAATTCCAAAAAACGGCACTTTATTTTCACGGGCATATTGCACTGCTGCAATTTTCCCCTCAATTCCTCTTTCTCCAAAACCTGGAGCAACCAGAATTCCGTCTAAACCAGCAAATTTCTCGCTAATATTGTTGGCATCGATGTGTTCTGAATGAATCGAAATCACATTTACTTTCGTTTCATTTGCAGCTCCTGCATGAATAAACGCTTCCAAAATAGATTTGTAGCAATCCTGCATTTCTACATATTTTCCAACTAAACCGATATTCACGGTATGTTTCGGATTCTTTAACCTTCGCAAAAAGGTATTCCAGTTTTTTAAATCCGGAGCCGCTTTTTTAGGCAAATCTAATTTTTTCAATGCAACAACATCAAGTCCTTCTTCCAACATTAAATTAGGAACTTCATAAATCGTGGAAGCATCGATGGACTGAATAACAGCTTCTCTTTTTACATTACAAAACAAAGCCAGTTTATTGCGCAATTCCTCAGAAATTTCGTGTTCTGTTCTGCACACTAAAATATCAGCTTTTATTCCGCTTTCCATTAAGGTTTTTACGGAATGCTGTGTCGGTTTTGTCTTCAACTCGCCTGCGGCAGCCAGATAAGGCACCAAAGTAAGATGAATTACAATTCCGTTGTGTTCTCCTAATTCCCAAACCAGTTGGCGAACCGATTCTATATAAGGTAAGGATTCAATATCTCCTACCGTTCCACCAATTTCAGTGATAACAATATCATAATCGCCGGAATTTCCCAACAATTGCATTCTTTCCTTGATTTCATTGGTAATATGCGGTACAACTTGTACCGTTTTGCCAAGAAATTCTCCTCTTCTTTCTTTTTCAATAACCGAAAGATATATTCTTCCAGTGGTCACATTATTTGCTTGAGAAGTAGGAACATTTAAGAAACGTTCGTAATGTCCTAAATCCAAATCCGTTTCGGCACCATCATCGGTCACATAACATTCCCCATGTTCATAGGGATTTAATGTCCCCGGATCTACATTTATGTACGGGTCAAACTTTTGGATGGTTGTACGGTATCCTCTTGCTTGTAACAATTTTGCCAACGAAGCTGCAATAATTCCCTTCCCTAAAGAAGAAGTCACACCGCCGGTAACAAAAATATATTTCGTTTGATTCATTCTGTTGTTATTTGTGTTGTAGTTGTGTAAAAAAACGTCGCAAAAGTACAAATTTAATTGGACTATTAGAATATTAGACTGTTAGATTTTCAGACTCTTTTTAGACTAAAAAAAAGTAAAATCTAAGTCTTAAAAAATAAAAGAAGTTCAAGAAAGTCTAGCTTATGGTTTTGGGTATCGTTTTTTTATATTCCGAATTAACTCTTCCAGGCCGTTCAGTTTTAATTCGTAAATTAATTTTAATTGCTCGCCTAATTCTCCTTTTGGAAATCCTTTATTGCTATACCAAACAACATAATATTCCGGAATATCAATAAGAAACCAACCTTCGTATTTACCAAAAGGCATTTTAGTATGGGCAAGCTTGATAAGTTGTTTTTGGTTTTGATCCATTTTATTATAAAAATGAAGTAAGAGACAAGAATTATAAATCGATTATGTTTCTTGTCTCTTGCTTCCACAGACTAATTATTTCCAATTAAAAACTATGCGTTTGTCGATTTCAGGATGTAAACTCAGAAAAACGGGACAGGTCATCGCTGCTCTTTCCAGTATCGTCCTGTTTTTTATATTATCCGTTCCATACATCTCAAAAGCAATTTCTATTGCTCCGATACGTCTGGGTTCTGCATTCATAATTTTGATAACTTCTGCAGTAGAACCTTTTAAATCAAGTTCCATATCTCGGGCTTTAATCCCCATTATGGTCATCATGCAAGTTGCCAAAGCATTTGCTAAAATATCTGTTGGAGAAAAAGCCTCTCCCTTCCCATTATTATCCACCGGAGCATCCGAAAGGATTTCGGTGCCAGATTGCAAATGAATCGAAGAGGTTCTTAAATCACCTAAATACGTCACTATTGATGTCATTACTCTGCTACTTTTATGGTTAAATCCGTATCATAATACAAAATATAGATTCCTTTATTGGTGTAACCACCGTCCTCCTTTTTATAAAACTCGAATTTGTTGTCTATTTGTTCCGTTGCTGTTGCATCAATTGTTTCTTGATATTTTTTATCTTGTGCTAATCGCAACATCGTATCAAAAGTAATATCAAATCCGCGAGTGGCAAATATACTTGGGCAAATTTTATTTTTCTTTTTAAATTCTTTTTCGAAAATCAAAGCTTCCTGAGAAATATTTTCACGAGTAACGGAAGGATACATTAATTTCAATTTTGTTAAATTTAGAAAATTAATTTCATCGGTATCCAATGTTGCATTAGGTTCAAGAATAACCAGCTGCACTTTGTAAGTCGCCATAGCACTCAACATGGCAGTAATTGTTGATTTGATCATTCCAGTATTTTCTGTTTCCATCACGACATAGTTTATCTTGTCTTTTACGAATAAACTTTTCAAATTTTCAGCAGAAACACCACCGTTTGCAGTAAGTGTTGAAAATTGCACATCCTTATGATTTTCTTTGATAAACTGAATAACGGAACCTTTTTTCTTATCAACGACCGCTACAATATTACCGCCCTTTGAACGCATGTAGTCAAACATCGCATTTTTGACTGCTTCAGGAGCGGGAATGGATTGGAAAATATTAGCGTATGAAACTCCTAAATCTTTTGACAAAGGTGAAATTACTGGCACTCGATTTGGCAACAATAATTCAGCTGCTTTTTCAACATTGCTCTGATAGAAAGGTCCGATAATCGCATCTGAATCTGCCAAATCATTGTTTTTTATTAAGGAAGCAACATTCGAACTGCTTTTTGTTTCCTGCGAATCGAATATATTCACATCAATATTAAGTCCTAAAGTTTTAGCAGAATCAATGGCCATCAAGGCTCCGGCATAAAAATCTAAAGTCATGTTCAGGAATTTATCCTTTTTCAGGCGCATTGCCATCGAATTAACGGTATCGCCTTCAATTTTTGAAACATTGAAAGGCAACAAAAACGTTAATTTTTTCCTGGAATTACCATAAGTGTTTTTCGATAATTCCTGATATTCTTTTTTAGCTTCCTGAGAAAATACAATTGTTGCAGGAACTTTTAAAACCATACCTTCAATAACACCCTCGGACAAAAGAGGGTTCAGAGCAATTAATTCCTCTTGCGTTAAACCCACCATTTTAGATAAGCTGTATAACGTTTCTTTTGGTTTTACCACATAATTCAAATAATTCGTGGCAACCGTATTCTTAATTGGTGCTGTAACTACAATTTCTTTTTTAGGTTCATTAACTACTACATTTTTATCTGCTTTTGGAGCTACACCTTTGATCAATAATTTGAACCCTTCCGGTAAATTTGACACCACTTCCGGATTCTTACGTTCTAATTCTTCAATGGTAATTCTGTATTGCTTCGCGATGGAATACTTGGTTTCTTTAGGAAGTACATAATGATAAACTACTTTTTCTGTAATTGGAATATTATTTTTTAAAACAGCATTGGACGAAATCGTAAGTATTTGTCCTATTTGCAAGCCGTCTTTTTCAAGAAAAGGATTGGCTTGCTTCAAAGCTTGATCCGAAACTCCGTATTTTTTTTCAATACCATACAAAGTTTCTTTCGGTGCCACTTGATGGGTTACGGTTGTAGTTCCTCTTTTTGACTGAACGTTGATTGCTTTTTTAGCGGAGCTATTCGGTATTAATAGAATACTATTTGGTTTCAGACCACTTTGTGCATCTGGATTCAATTGGTAAATATCAAATGGAGTAACCTTGTATTTCTGTGCAATCTGAGTGATTGTTTCCCCTTTTTCTACCTTGTGTGTTGCTGTTTTTCCTTGTGAAAAAACACTGTAATTGAACCACAAAGTACTCATACAAATTGCAAAAAAATATTTCATCGCTTTAATTTATAAATTATTTAAATCTTTAATAAAGTAACGGTATCAAATTTTATTCCAAAAATCTGATACCGTTTATGTAAAGAACATTCTAAAATAATGTTTAAAAAATATAAAATCTACCGTATTATTCCCACTCAATTGTTGCAGGCGGTTTTGAACTGATATCATATACTACTCTATTGACTCCTTTTACTTTATTAATAATATCATTAGAAACCTTCATCAAGAATTCATAAGGCAAATGTACCCAGTCAGCGGTCATGCCATCCGTAGATTCTACTGCGCGTAATGCAATCACTTTTTCGTACGTACGTTCATCACCCATAACCCCTACACTATTTACAGGAAGTAAAATAGCGCCGGCTTGCCATACTTTATCATACAATCCCCAAGATTTCAATCCGTCAATAAAAACAGCATCTACATCTTGTAAAATTTGCACTTTTTCCGGTGTAATATCCCCTAAAATACGAATCGATAATCCAGGTCCCGGGAAAGGATGTCTTCCTAATAATTCAGGATCAATTCCTAATGAAGCTCCAACTCTGCGCACTTCATCTTTAAAAAGCATCCGAAGCGGTTCTACAATTTTCAATTTCATATAATCTGGCAAGCCGCCAACATTATGGTGCGATTTGATTGTTGCAGAAGGACCTTTTACAGAAACAGATTCAATAACGTCCGGATAAATAGTTCCTTGTGCCAGCCATTTTACATCTTCGATAAGGTGAGATTCATCATCAAAAACTTCGATAAATACACGTCCGATAATTTTACGTTTGGTTTCCGGGTCACTGACACCCGCTAATTCAGATAAGAAACGATCACCCGCATCAACTCCTTTTACGTTCAAACCCATTCCTTTGTATTGATTTAATACATTTTGGAATTCGTTTTTACGAAGCAAACCGTTATTTACAAAAATACAGTATAGATTTTTTCCAATAGCTTGATCTAATAAAACTGCCGCCACGGTCGAATCTACTCCTCCAGAAAGTCCGAGAACCACTTTATCGTCTTGTAATTTTTCTTTCAGTTCGGCTACCATTTCTTCGACAAAAGCATTTGGTGTAAAGTTTTGAGGAACTTCCGCTATTTTCACTAAAAAGTTTTCCAGCATTTTTGATCCATCAGTAGAATGGAAAACTTCAGGATGGTATTGAATCGCGTAGGTTGTTTCACCTTCAATTTTGTAAGCGGCAAATTCCACATCGTGTGTGCTTGCCAGTTTTACTCCATTGGTAGGCAATACTTTGATACTATCGCTATGGCTCATCCAAACTTGGCTGTTTTCAGAAACACCTTCAAAGAAAATTTCATTCTCTTTTATGTAAGATAGGTTAGCTCTACCGTATTCTCTTGTATTTGAAGCCGCTACTTCACCTCCACTAAAATGGGATAAATATTGCGCACCATAACACACGGCCAGCATAGGAAGCTTTCCTCTAATTTGAGACAAGTCGGGATGTGGCGCATCTTCTCCTCTAACAGAAAAAGGGCTTCCACCAAGAATTACTGCTTTATAAGATGATAAATCACTCGGAAAATGGTTGTAAGGAAAGATTTCGCAGAATATATTTAATTCGCGAACTCTACGCGCAATAAGCTGTGTGTATTGCGATCCGAAATCTAAAATAAGTACGTTGTGTTGCATGCGCAAAAATACTTTTTATATTTTGAATTGGAAAATTGAATTTTGAAAAATATTTATTTTCTTTTAAGCTGTTGAAATAATTTCTCTTTTGTATTTAAAAGACCCGTAGTCTCGCAGGTCAAATTTGGATTTATCCTGAAATTAGCTTTAAAATTTAAAAGAGTACATTTGCAAACCTAATTATCTACTAAAAAACAAAAAGATGAAAACAAAAAATTATATAGCCGTTGCAATTTTTGCACTAGTAGCTGTTTCATGCAGTGTAATTGATGATTTATTGACTTTTTCAATAGACAATCAAACCACTGTAACCATTCCATCAGGATTTCCTGTGAATACTGCTTTAGATTTAGTGACACCCGATATTTCATCTAATTCCAGTACGGCATTTGAAAATAACAATACCAATGCAGAATTAGTTAAAGATGTAAAATTGAAAGAAATGAAATTGACGGTAACAAATCCAGCCAATAAATCATTTTCCTTTTTGAAATCAATACACATCTACATTTCTACAAATAGCACTGATGAAATTGAATTGGCATTTTTAGATGATATTAATTCTACTTCAAATACTTTAAATCTGACCTGTACAACTGCGAAATTAGATAAATACGTTAAAGCTTCAAGTTTTAAATTAAGAACAAGAGCAGTTACCAAAGAAACAATAACCCAAGATGTATCTGTAAAAGCAGATATTAAATTTCAAGTTACCGCAGATCCTTTTTAGGAAACACCGAATCCTATTAAAAAAACCGTTGAATGTAAGTGTTACATTCAACGGTTTTTTTTATTCTCTGTAAGTGTATATTTATTCTTTTACCAAGATTATAGTAGCTTTGAAACCAGTTCCAAGATTCCACTGACTGGCTGATATCAAAACGCCCTTGTCATCATACACTTTAAATTCAGCTGTATTAGGTCCCGAACTTCCTTGGTTTAATGCTTCAAAATCAATTTTGTTAAACCCTTTTTCTAATACGATTTCAAAACCTTTAAAATCATTATCTAAGTTTACTTGATATTGAATAACCTTATCATTCAAATATACCCTGATTTGGTCACCATCTACATAAGCCGCATCACGATACATTACTTTAGCAGTAACAGAACCTGTTGAGAAATTACCTAAATTTTGATTCTTTCTGTATACATAACCATCCTTATTTTCTTCTTTTTTGTTCCACTTATCTTTATAAACATCTCCAGGATTAATAAACTCGTTTTTCGGAGTCATGGAGAAATTATTTGCCGGAGTGGTGGGAAGAGAAAGACTTGGATTCGGGTTGAATATTTCCGGGTTTTTAAAGACGTTTGGTGTATTTATTGGAGGAATATCAACTTTAGGCTGAATTGTTTTTTTTATTTTCGGTGCGTTATTTTTAGGGGGAATCGCTTTAAATTTTGAACTAAATTCGTTTTGCGCATATCCACTCAAAGACATACTGATGGTAATCATTAAAAATAAAATCCTTTTCATAACTTTCTAAATTAGTTTATTCGGTACTTGTAAAAATTTTAAAAATAAAAAACCAATTGTATTTATTCAAAAATCAGGCAACAATTTAACTTTCATTTATAACTCCAAAATCTGCATTTTATTGCATTTTTAAAGATAAAACAGCTAAAATTTCCTTGATTAAGTTTAAACTTTTTTAATCCAAAATCAGTATTTATATTTCACGTTTTTTTTCTAACTTGCAAATAGTATGCCACACTAAAAATTGCATTTTTATCGCACAACACTATTAAAAAACTATTAAAATGAAAAGAGAGAACATATTGACCGGTTCGCCTTGGGAAGACAAAATGGGATACTGCAGAGCGGTACGCATCGGAAATATTATTGAAGTATCCGGTACGGTTGCGATTGTTGATGGAGAAAAAGTAAAAGCAAATGATGCGTATTCGCAAACAATAAACATACTGGAACGCGTGCAGGTGGTTCTCGAAGACTTAAAAGTAAGTATGGAAGACGTCATCAGAACCCGAATATTTACGACTGACATTACCACATTTGAAGACGTAGCCAAAGCTCATGCTCAATTTTTTAAGGACATAAAACCTACTACCGGTTTTTATGAAATTAGTAAACTGGTAGCTCCTGAATATTTAGTCGAAATTGAATTTACCGCAATTGCCCCGGAAAAACCATTGATTCAGGAACGATTATAATACTTTTGCAAAAATACTTTGCCCATTTCAGTAATGAATTCAGAGAAAACTAAAAAAACTCCATCGCCTCAATTCAAATGGTTTTTCATCTGCATTTTAATAGGTGTTTTTTCCGGATCGGCATCTGCTTTTTTCCTCGTAGCTTTAGAGTGGGCTACCCAAATCAGGGAAAATAACAATTGGATCATTTGGCTTTTGCCAATCGGCGGCTTACTGATAGGATTGGGCTATCATTATTGGGGGAAATCAGTTGTCAAAGGAAATAATTTATTGCTGGAAGAATACGAAAATCCACAAAAGATAATTCCGATAAAAATGGCTCCTTTGATTCTTTTCGGAACTTTAATCACCCATCTTTTTGGTGGCTCAGCCGGTCGTGAAGGAACCGCAGTACAAATGGGTGGCGCCATTGCAGACCAGTTTACAAAACTATTTCAACTTGACGCATCCGAAAGAAAAACAATACTCATTCTGGGCATCAGCGCCGGATTTGCTTCTGTTTTCGGAACTCCTTTAGCAGGAGCATTATTCGCTTTAGAAGTTGTTTATTTTAGTAAAATCAATTTTAAAAGTATTCTATTATCCTTTTTTGTTGCCTACATCGCTTTTTTCACAGTGGAACTTTGGCACGTAAAACACACGCATTATAATATTCTTTTTGTTCCAGAAATTAGTTTCATGACTTTATTTTGGGTAATTATCGTTAGTATTTTATTTGGCTTAGCCGCCATGTTTTTTTCCAGAAGCACTCATTTTTGGGGTCATTTATTTTCAAAAACCATATCGTTTTCTCCGCTTCGCCCTTTTGTAGGAGGATGCATCATTGCCTTGGCGGTATATCTTATTGGAACCACAAAATACATTGGTCTTGGAATTCCTATGATTGTTGATGCGTTTTCGAACCCAAATACTTCCTATGATTTCTTATTAAAAATACTTTTTACGGGATTTACAATCGGTGCGGGATTTAAAGGTGGTGAAGTCACGCCATTATTCTTTGTTGGAGCCACTTTGGGAAGTACTTTATCACTTATCGTTCCCTTACCAATAGCACTTTTGGCAGGAATGGGATTTGTGGCTGTTTTTTCGGGAGCCACCCATACGCCTATTGCCTGTACGGTTATGGGAATGGAACTTTTCGGGATCGAAAGCGGTATTTTTATTGGTTTAGCGTGCAGCATTGCTTACCTTTCTTCGGGATCCGTAGGAATTTATAATGTCCAAATTGTAAAAGGCGCAAAATACCATTTGTATCAGAAATTAAAAAGAAAAAATACCGACTTTTTATAACATTCTAAAACTTTGTTAATTGTTTAAATGTTTTCAACATTACACTAAAAAAATGTAATTTCGCAGACTATGAAAATACAAGACATACAAGCGATACAGTTGTTATTAGCAACTCCAAAAAAGATTGCCATAATCCCACACAGAGGTCCCGATGGAGACGCCATGGGTTCTACACTGGGTTTGTATCATTTTTTATTAAAAAATAAGCATCATCCTGTCGTAGTTTCTCCAAATGAATTTCCGGATTTTCTGGCTTGGATGCCAGGCGCAGAAACCGTTAAAATATTTGAAAAAGACAAACAAAACTGCACAAAAATTCTTGAAGAGGCAGAACTTATTTTTACGTTAGACTTTAATGCCTTACATCGCACGGGCGAGATGGAACACGTTCTAGCGAAGCTCAAAGCTCCGTTTGTAATGATAGACCATCATCAAAAACCAGATGATTATGCTGTGGTCACTTACTCTGACACTTCATTTGGATCGACCTGCGAAATGCTTTATAATTTCATTTCATTTCTTGGAAAAAAAGAAGATATCGATAAAACCATCGGAACTTGCATTTATACCGGAATTCTGACTGATTCCGGGTCGTTTCGTTTCCCAAAAACTACGGGAACAACCCATAGAATTGTGGCTGAACTAATTGATTTAGGTGTTGAAAACACGGCAATCCCAAGTTTATTATTTGACAATAGTTCTTTTGGACGATTACAAATATTGGGACGAGCGCTTCAGAACATGATTGTAATAACGGAACATAAAACGGCTTACACCACGCTGACTCAGGATGAACTGAATTCATTTGACTATGTAAAAGGAGATACCGAAGGAATTGTAAACTACGGATTAAGTATCAAAGGAATTGTTTTTACTGCTATATTTATAGAAAATAAAGAAGAAAAAATTATTAAGATTTCATTCCGTTCCCAAGGCGATTTTGATGTCAATCAATTTGCAAGAGATCATTTTAATGGTGGTGGACATCGCAATGCTGCCGGAGGAAAATCAGAGGCTTCGATGGAAGAAACAAAAAAGAAATTTGAAGATTTAGTAACCAATTTAAACATCTAATTTTATGGAAAATAGCAAGCAAATCGCCATTGTATTTTTTATGTTGCTCTTAATTTCCAGCTGCAAACAGCAACAGGATGCCAGAAGACCTATATCTCAAGCGTCCGGGAGTTTCATGAAGAAATCCATTGCCCGCAATAAAAAATTAGTTGCCACTGAGGAAACGAAAATTCAGACTTTGATCAAAAGCAATCCTAATGTCGTTTATCTGGCATCGAAAAAAGGATATTGGTATTCGTATGAAACAAGAAATGAAATCGATACGCTTACGCCAAAAAAAGGAGATGTCGCTTTTTTTGATTACGAAATCAAAGATCTAAAAGGAACCATTATCTATTCTGAATTAGAATTAAGACCGCAAATTTATTACGTGGACAAACAAAACATAATGATGGGCTTGCGTGACGGGATCAAATTGATGCGTAAAAACGAGAAGGTCAACTTCCTTTTCCCATCGAATATGGGATACGGATACCATGGCGATGACAAAAAAATTGGGACTAACCAACCTTTAATCTGCACCGTAACGCTTCGCGATTTCAAATCGGAGGCGCAGTATAAAAAAGAAAGTCAATTGAAAGTAAAAACACCTGCTGTTGCTCCACCCGTTAAATTAGAAACTCCTCCCGTAATTGAAACTACGGACACTATAACTCAATAAAATAACTTAGAAATGAAAAAAAAGATTCTATTCGCATTCCTGGTAATCGCCTCATTTTACTCTTGTAAAGAAGAATACAACAATCTTCCCGACGGATTATACGCTAAAATCGAAACCAATAAAGGCGACATTATAGTACAATTAGATTTTGAAAAAGCGCCAATTACAGTAGCAAATTATGTTGCCTTGGCCGAAGGAAAAAATGAATTTGTGACTAATGAAAATCTTAAAAATAAACCCTTTTTTGACGGCTTAAAATTCCACAGAGTCATCAAAGATTTCATGATACAAACTGGGGACCCGCTTGGAACAGGTTCTGGAGATACCGGATATAAGTTTAAAGATGAATTCTCAGATTTGAGATTTGACAAAGGTGGTGTTTTGGCTATGGCCAACAACGGACCAACAACCAATAGCAGTCAATTTTTCATCACACACCTTGCAACGCCTTGGCTGGACGGAAAACACACGATTTTTGGTCATGTAGTCGAAAAAGGAATGGATGTAGTCAACAAAATTGAACAAAACGATTACATCAATAAAGTAATCATTATCAGAAATGGTGAAGCTGCTAAAAAATTCAATGCCTTTAAAATATTCAATGATTATTTTGCTGTGGAGTCTGAAAATCAAAAGAAAAAAGCTGCCGTTGATGCTGAAAACAAAAGAGTATACAACGAAAAGTACAAAGATGTTCGCGAACAAAAAGTTGCTTATTTCGCTAATTTGAAAACGAAATCGACAAAAACTCCTACCGGATTACAATACGTAATTACCCAAAAAAGCGGTGGTAAAAAACCCGCTAATGGCGCCAATGTTTTCATTCACTACGCTGGTTTTCTGGAAGACGGAGAATTATTTGATGCCAGTATTGAAAATGTAGCTAAAACGTTTGGTAAATATGATGAAAACAGAGCTGCGCAAAACGGGTACCAACCCATCCCTTTTCAAGCCGGCAAAAAAGATGGCATGATTCCTGGTTTTATCGAAGGACTGGAGCAATTATCTTTTGGCGACAAAGCCGTGATTTTCATTCCATCCCGTTTAGGATATGGAGCAGCGGGCGCTGGAGGCGCAATTCCACCCAATGCGAATATCATCTTTGAAATCGAATTATTAGAAAAAATGCCCCAATAATATTTAAAAAAATAAGCCTTTAAATTAGTACAACATGAAATTTAAAATTCTGTTTTTATTATTTCTGGGAATGGTCAACGTACATTCTCAAACGATCAAGAAATCTA
Source organism: Flavobacterium sp. DSR3-2 (assembly GCF_049896525.1). Classification (NCBI taxonomy): domain Bacteria; kingdom Pseudomonadati; phylum Bacteroidota; class Flavobacteriia; order Flavobacteriales; family Flavobacteriaceae; genus Flavobacterium; species Flavobacterium sp. DSR3-2. The sequence continues at coordinate 4,728 of NZ_JAFCUM010000010.1, read as the reverse complement.
CTCCTGCTAAAAAACCGGCAACAAGTGTCAAAGCTACTGTAAAAACACCTGTGAAACCTACCGTAAAAACTCCCGTAGTAATCGAGGGGATTTTTGCAACAATTGCAACAAACAAAGGAGACATTGTTCTGGAATTAGAATACAAAAAAACACCGGTAACAGTTGCTAACTTCATTGCATTAGCCGAAGGAAAAAATACCTTTGTAACTGATGACAAGCTAAAAGGAAAACCTTTTTTTGATGGTTTAAAATTTCACCGTGTCATCAAAGACTTCATGATTCAAGGAGGAGATCCTTCGGGAAATGGCTCTGGCGGTCCAGGATACGCGTTCAAAGATGAATTCACCGATTTGAAACACAACAAACCCGGAATTCTTTCTATGGCTAATTCCGGACCCACTACCAATGGAAGCCAGTTTTTCATTACCCATAAAGAAACGCCTTGGTTAGACGGCAAACACACCATTTTTGGTCACGTTATAGCGGGAATGAATATCGTAAACGCCATTGCACAAAACGATGTAATCACTAAGATTACCATCGTAAGAAAAGGCGCTTTAGCCAAAAAATTTGATGCTCCAAAAGTGTTCGCTGATTATTTCAACAATAAATCCGAAGACCAAAAGAAAATATCCTCAATTATCGCAGCAAAAAAAGCGTATTTAGCCGCAACTAAAGCCACTGCAACCACCACTCCATCCGGATTAGCGTACAAAATAATTGAAAAAGGAACTGGAGTAAAACCCGCGAAAGGAGCGACATTTTATTTTCATTATGCCGGTTATTTTGAGGACGGAACGCTATTTGACAGCAGCTATGAAGAAGTGAATAAAGTTTACGGAAAATTTGATGCTAACCGTGCCGCTCAAAACGGATACCAAGCATTCCCTTTTGAAGCCGGGAAAAAAGAAGGTATGATTCCCGGATTTATTGAAGGACTGGACAATATGGCTTTTGGCGACAAAGCCGTGGTTTTCATTCCATCAAATCTAGCGTATGGAGAAAGAGGCGCCGGTGGTGTTATTCCTCCGAACGCAACACTTATTTTCGAATTGGAAATGCTAGAAAAACAGCCCGCTCCAAAACAATAAAATTTAAAAAGAATGCAATAAAAAAACCCGACAGACTTCAAAATCTGTCGGGTTTCTTTTTACAATTTATTCGCTAAGAACATTGACTGCGGTACTGGAAACCGGAAAGTATCCGCTTCATCAGCATTCCATTTTCAATTATTTTTTTCCAAATTTCCAGTCAAATTCGTCTTTTTGATTGATAATTGCCCCAATCTCAAATTTCACCACTTCCTCAAATTCGGTTTGAAAAATAATCCAGTTTTCTTCGTTGAAATAATTTTCGAACGTGTCAAACTCTTCCTGAGTAAATTTAATAATTCCTTTAGTGGTTAAATCTTTTTTGACCTCACTGATTTTTCTATTAATTATTTTATACCCAAACAACTCTAGTTCCTGGCTAGATGCTACAATATATCCTAATTTAAAATCTTCCTCCACATAGAAGGTCAAACGCATTTTTAATTTATTATAAGCAAAAATCACATTGTCATCCTCGTCCTTGTAATTTCGGTCCGGTTTCCCGTAAATTGCGGTAACATCATTTTGTTTCATTCCGAAAATGAGCTTGTCAATTCCGTTTTTTGGATTTATTTTCATATTCATTTATTTGACTGCAAAGTTCGCAAAGTTTTTCGCAAAGTCCACTACCTTTTATCTGTAAAAATTAACGGATAACAAAAACCACTACTGATTCTACTATTCACAATTTGGGCGTGACCCGCTGAAAAAGCGGGTCGGGCTATCCGTTATAATCTTTTATTCCGCTGTGCTTCATAAAAGGATTTTCACTACAAACGAAGTTCACTGAACTCCTATGAAAAATATCAAAAAAGTGAAGTAATCCCTCACGCAAAACAGCGGTTATACAACACAAAACCTTGCTGTAACAAAAACCATTTATAAAATAATTAGTATCTTTCAATCTCAAAATCAACACAATATGACTTGGGAAGCAAAACTGATAAAACACAATAGCGAAAATAGAATTGCCGTTTATTTTGAAAAAAATCAAGACCTGATTGCCAGGATCAAACAAATAGAAGGCGCACGATGGAGCCAGCAAAAAACGGTTTGGCACCTCCCAGATACAGAGGAAAACAGGGTGCGTTTTAACATAGCGCCCCCTGCAAATTCGCTCCCTACAAGCGAAGGAATAACACAAATCGAAAAATTCAAACAATGGATGTGTTCTAAACGGTATAGTGAAAGTACCATTACTACCTATAGCGATGCCTTGAAATCCTTTTTGATTTTCTACCGAGAAAAACCAGTTGCGGCTATTACTAATGAGGATGTAATTATCTACAACAATGAGTATATTTTAAAAAATAAGCTTTCCTCCTCATACCAGAATCAAATTGTTCACCTCGTTGGATAAAAAAATTGAACTTATGTATTATTATGTTTATGTTTTGCTTAGTGAGAAAGACAATCAATTTTACACTGGCTATACTTCTGATTTAAAATATAGGCTTAATGAATATCAATCAGGTAAAGTTCAGTCTACAAAATATAGATTGCCTATAAAATTAATTTATTTTGAAGAATGTTTAAATCAACAAGATGCTACGTGAAGAGAGAAATATTTAAAATCCGGGAATGGGAAAATATACCTTAAAAATCGAATCCAACTATTTTTTTATCTTACGGGGTCAATGCTATAAAACTTTTTTTTATGACAATTAGAGATGCCAAAATGGACATCGATTCAATTCATCTGTTTAAAAGAGTCAAGTTATTACCAAACGTATTGAGTAAAGCGGAAGTGAAATCTATCTTGGATGCCCACAGCAATATCAAACATAAAATGATGCTTTCATTGATTTATAGTTGTGGCCTGCGTTGTGGCGAATTATTGGCACTTCAGCCCGTTCACATAGATTCGATGCGGAATATTGTATTGCTTAAAAATTCAAAAGGCAAAAAAGACAGGATAGTCCCATTAAGCTCAAAAATTTTAGAAATGCTACGGGAGTATTATAAAGTATTTAAACCCACAACGTATTTATTTGAAGGACAAATCAAAGGAAAGCCCTATGATGATAGAAGCTTACAACAAGTTTTAAAACAAGCCATACAAAAATCAGGAATTAGAAAACCCGTTACTTTGCACTGGTTACGCCACAGTTATGCTACGCATTTACTTGAAAGCGGAACCGATTTGAGATACATTCAAGAATTATTGGGACACAATAGCAGCAAAACGACCGAAATATATACCCACGTAAGTATAAAAAGTATCCAACAAATAAAAAGTTCTTTTGATGTAGAATATTTTAAATACAACAAAACTGCCGATTCCTATACCTGCCCTGCTCAGGAAACCCTGACCACCAACGGAAATTGGTACGCCAAAAAGAACGGCAAATCAATCACCAAAATGAAGCATTACAAAACCAATGCTTGTTTGAATTGCAAACTCTTTACAAAATGCACTAAAAATGCCAAAGGCAGACTTATTGAACGCTCCCAATGCGCAGATTTGATTTATCAAAATAAAGTACGAATCGAAAGCAATTATGAAACCTACCGCAGAAGGCAAGCCATAGTGGAACATCCCTACGGTGTTATAAAACGCCAATGGGATTTTTATTATATCATCACCAAAAAAACCATCAAACGAGCCTCAGCCGATGTAGGATTGATTTTCTGTGCCTACAATCTGCGCCGAATTTTTAATTTAATAGACCAAAATCTACTAAAACAATATCTAAAAGTATTGGCTTTATATTTTGGGACTCTAAGAGCAATTTTTAAAGCTTTTTACTGATTGTTTTGTTTTAAGAATGAAGAATGCTTTTTTCCAAAAAGAGTTTCAATTGTAGTTTAAATCATATATATTTACTTACTGATTAACTAAAATGAGTTCGTTTAAAGGTTTTTAGACGAACTGACGTTACTGGCAAGCTTACCAAAACTCAATAAATGACAATATCTGAATTTTCAAAAAATGCTAAACGCAAATTATCCGACAAGATAGGCAACATTGTTTGGTGTGTTTTCATAATATTATTTTCACTTTTTTTTCAAATTAAGTTTTTTAAACTTTTCAGTCTGGCATTACCAAAGACAAATTGGCTTCCAGTAGTCTACGTACTTACTTCATTTCTATTATTAATGTTGATGGGGTTTTATGGGTTGTTTGTTTTAATAAATTCTTTAAAAGTAACTCGTTTGGAAAATAAATTAACAAAAGACAACAATCTTGAACTCATAGAAAAAGTATTTGCCATTTTAAAAGGAAAAGATTTTCAATCCAACGATAACTTAGTCCAGTTTGTATACAAGAAGAGTTTTTGGAGTTACAAGCAAAAGATTAATTTTCTTGTAGAAGATAATCTAATTGCGATTTATGTTAAAAATATTGATTCTAATCCAAAAGGAGGTTTCTTCGATTTTGGAGCAAACTCAAGATTACAAAAGAAAATATTAAACATAATTGAAGATAAAGCCAGCCGGTAACAGTTAGGGTTTCGTTGCGTGCGCAGCACCAACAATGAAACCCGTTTTTACGGGAGAACCGATTACCTGCTGTGAACACTATGGAGTTATCGTAAAGATTGTAGCGGTATTTTTAATAGGATTTTGTTCCTCTTTTTTTGCGGAGTGGTTTCAGCTAGTTCTTTCGTGTTTTCCGTCACTTTTGAGCATACGT